>JBBSMO010000018.1:0-13019 GCA_038233155.1 Longimicrobiales bacterium | reverse complement strand
CTCCAGCTTGGTGTTGCCGTGGACGTGCTCCGGCGCCGGAGATTCAGGGCGGAAACGGTAGCGCCAGATGATGTAGCCCATCACCGCGAAGGTGATGATGCCCACGCCTACACCCATCCAGACGGTGAGCTTGAAGAGCTGGTCGATTTCGACCGCGAAATCCGAGCGCGGCTCCAGCGACGTTTGCGGGTAGCGCTCGGTATCTCCGCAGGCCGCGGACAACAGCAGCAGAGCGGCGGCGGCGAATCGAGAACCGGACGGAAGAAAGGAGTGTACCACGGTTGCTTGGCGACGCTGGGTTCCCAATTTCGGAACAGGATGACGGATGCAGCCGCGAAAGTCCTAGCAGCGGGCGCATAATAGGGCGTGCCAGCGGGGCGCGCCAGCCCTAAAAGCTGCTTCGGCGAATGCGCAACGTACCGCCCGGACGCCGCCCTGTCTGTCGGGCAGTTTCCCACAGCGGGTAGGGACATCTCCGTTGCGGGACGAGCGCGCTTGCGAGTTGCCGGCTCGTCGCTGGCGTCATCACTGAACATCTTCCGAAATGGCTACACCCGGCCGCCTCCCTGGCGGCAGAAGGCGCTCGTTGGGGGAAGGACCCCCGAGCTGGGCGGAACGGCTGCGCGCGATGCACAACGTGCCGCCCTTTCTGCGTATGGTGTGGAGCACCAACCGCCGGTACACAGCCGGTATCGGGGCGCTCCGCCTTTTCCGCGCCTTCATCCCCATCGCCACGCTGTGGGTGGGCAAGCTGATCGTCGATGATATTGTTCTCGCGATGGGTACGAACGAAGTCGATTGGCGCCGCATGGCGATGCTGGTGGCGCTCGAATTCGGCATCGTAGCCGCCGGCGAGGTAGCGGCGCGTACCGGCTCGCTGCTCGAGTCTCTGCTGGGGGATCTGTTCTCGAACCAGATGAGCGTGCGGCTTATGGAGCACGCGGCCACGCTCGACATCCAGCACTTCGAAGACCCCGAGTTCTACGACCGGCTCGAACGCGCGCGCCGCCAGACGGTGGGGCGTATCGCCCTGCTTAACCAACTGTTCGGCCTCGCGCAGGACGCGGTCACCCTGCTCACCCTGGTCGGCACTCTGCTCGCCTTTTCGCCCCTCCTCTTTCTGCTGCTGGTGGTGACGGTGCTCCCGTCCTTTCTGGGGGAAACCCATTTCGCCGCCCTCGGCTATTCTCTGCTTTACCAGTGGACACCGGAGCGCCGCAAGCTCGACTACTACCGGTACATCGCCGCATCAGACAAAACGGCCAAGGAGATGAAGCTGTTCGGCCTGTCAGAGCATCTCACCCGCGAGTACGAGCGGCTGGCAAACGATTTCTACCTCGCGAACCGCTCGCTCGCCATCCGCCGCAGTTTGGCCGGCACGGGCCTCTCGCTGATCTCCTCCGCCGGCTACTACATTGCGTATGGCACCATTGTGTACCGCACGGTTCTCGGCGCGCTCACGCTGGGTGATCTGACGCTGCTCGCCGGTTCCTTCAGCCGCTCGCGCGACCTGATCCAGCGTATGCTGCTGTCGACCTCGAGTCTGTACGAGCAGGCGCTCTACCTGGACGACTTGTTTGTTTTTCTCTCGCTTCGCCCGGCGCTGGCCGTGCCCGCAAACCCGGTGCCCGTGCCTCGGCCCATCCGCCAAGGCTTCGAGTTCCGCGACGTTTGGTTCCGGTACCCGCAAGCGGCAGCGGATGCTTCGGAGCCCATACAGGTACAGACGCCCCGCCGGGGCGTCTCTCCCTCGCACTCCGCATTCCCTGAAGGCGATGGCGAAGACGAGGGCGGCTGGGTGCTGCGGGGTGTGTCGTTCCGCATCCGCCCGGAAGAGCGTTGGGCGCTGGTGGGGGAAAACGGGGCGGGCAAGACGACGCTGATCAAGCTGCTGCTGCGGTTGTACGAACCGACCCATGGAGAGATCTTGCTGGACGGGGTGCCGCTCACCCAATATGACCCCGCCGAGTATCACCGCGAGGTGGGGGTGATCTTCCAAGATTTCGTCCGCTACGACATGCAGGCGGACGAGAATATCGCCGTGGGCCGCATCGATGCTCTCGCAGAGAACGGGGCGGCGGCGCAAATCGAGGATGCCGCCTGGCGCTCCCTCGCGGTGGATGTGATCGAGGATCTGCCGCAGCGGTACCAAACCATGCTCGGCCGCAGGTTCGAGGGCGGGGTAGACCTCTCAGGCGGGCAGTGGCAAAAGGTCGCGCTCGCACGGGCCTACATGCGGGACGCGCAGGTGCTGATCCTCGACGAGCCAACCGCCTCGCTCGACGCCCGCGCGGAGTTCGACGTCTTCCAGCGCTTCGCCGACCTGACGGCGGGAAAAATCGCTATCATTATCTCCCACCGCTTCTCGACAGTGCGTATGGCCGACCAGATCCTGGTGATCGAGCATGGCAAGGTGCTCGAGCAGGGCAGCCACGAGGATCTGCTCGAGCTGGACAACCGGTACGCTGAGCTGTTCGGGCTGCAGGCGGCGGGGTATAGGTGAATGCGGAATGCGGAATGCGGAATGCGGAATGCGGAACGCGGAATGCGGAGAGCCCACGACTGTCGTTCTGAGCCCAAACGCTGTCATTCTGAGCGTGCGAAGAATCTCCGTGCGGCGAGCCGCGGGGGCAGGGGGTAGACCACGTGCGGATGACGGATGACTGCGGGATGGGGAATGACGGGAAACTGCTGTCTGGAGCGTTGATGCAGACCAATCATGAATTGATCGTCGGTGACTGCCGGGCGATGCCGGAACTCGGCAACCGCTCGGTCCACTTGATTGTCACCTCGCCTCCGAACTGGCAGCTCAAGGATTACGGCTCGGAGGACCAACTCGGGTTCAACGACAGCTACCAAGAGTATGTAAACAACCTGAACCTGGTGTGGAGCGAGTGGCACCGCGTGCTCGCCGACGGGTGCCGGCTGTGCATCAACATCGGCGATCAGTTCGCGCGCTCGGTCTACTACGGCCGCTACAAGGTGACTCCGATCCCTCTTCCTCGCACTGCCGAGTCCCGTACTCGGGCCAGGCGGCGGTCACCCCCGGCTCGCATAGGTCCGCCACCCTCCTAGCTGCGGCCACCGAGCCCCCTCTTCACCGTGTCCTTTCCGCCACGAGGCGGAGAAGCGGGGAAAGCCACTCGCCAGGGCCACCTTGGCCGTCATTCCTGCGGAAGCGGCTCACGGTCGCCAGGCGTGAACTGCCAGCTCCACCGAGCCGTCGCGTCGGAAGCGCACCCCCTCGGCGTGCAGGTTCATACGCTGCACCAAGGCGCCTTGGTGGCGAATGGAGATGCCGCCGCTGCGGTTGACGACGCGCCACCACGGCACGTCGCTGCGAGGAGGAAGGCTGCTCAGTGCCTGCCCCACGCCGCGCGCGGCGCGCGGGCTTCCTAGCAACGCGGCGACATCGCCGTAGGACAGCACGCGCCCGTGAGGAATCCGTCGGACGACGTCATAGACGCGCTCGGAGAATGACGGTTCGTCAGGTTTTTCCTTCCGGCCGGGGGTCTTCACGGCGCGGGAAGCTGGATGGTTTCGGCTCGCTTCATCTTGGGGGTGAGGGCCTCGGAGCTAGGCCCGCGAACCTTGAGATGCTTCTTCAACACATTCCTACACTGGCACCCGGTACCGATATCCATGGCAAACACGGTGTTTGGACGGCAGCTTGCCAGTGTGATCACTCCGCCGCCGGGCCCCGAATCTCGGCGACTTGCCGCGGAACTGCGGCAATTCGAATCGCCGAATATTACCTGTCTGTCCGACCATTTTCCCGTGTTCTGGGAAGAGGCCGCGGGCGCCAATGTACGGGATGTAGACGGCAACGTCTACGTGGACCTGACGGCGGCGTTTGCCGTTTCGGGCGCCGGTCACGCGCACCCTCGCATCGTCGCCGCGATCCGCAAGCAGGCGGGGCGGCTGCTGCACGGCATGGGAGATGTTCACCCCCCGGCGATCAAGGCCGAACTGTTACGCGCGTTGGCCGGCGTTGCTCCGGAGGGGCTCGATGTGGCAGTGCTAGCCAATTCGGGCGCGGAGGCGGTCGAGGCGGCGCTGAAAACCGCTGCCATCGCAACGGGGAAGCCGCGCGTGCTCGCCTTTCACGGCGGCTATCACGGATTGACCTATGGCGCCCTCGCCGTTTCCGGCCGCGAGCATTTCCGCTCGCCATTCGCGGCGCAGCTTCCGAACACGGCCGTCTTCGCACCCTTTCCGTACGCGTACCGGTCGCCCTTCGGGGATGATCCGGAAGAGGTTGCCGCCGGGTGCCTGCGCTATGCCGAATACCTTCTGGATACGCCGGGGACAGCATCTGAAGGCATCGGTGCCGTGCTCGTCGAGCCGGTGCAGGGCAGGGGGGGGGATGTGATTCCGCACGCGAGTTTTCTCCCAGGACTGCGCCGCATCTGTGACAAGCGCGGGCTGTTGCTGATTCTCGATGAGATCTACACCGGTTTCGGCCGCACCGGGCGCTGGTTCGCCTGCCAGCATTGGGATGTCACACCAGATCTGCTCGTGGTCGGCAAGGCACTTTCCGGCGGGCTGCCGTTCGCCGCCTGCATCGGGACCCGTGCGGTGATGGCGCGTTGGCCCGCCTCGACGGGCGAGGCGATTCACACCTCCACCTTTCTTGGCAACCCGGTCGCGTGCGCGGCGGCGCTCGCGTCCATCAGCGTGCTGCGCGAGGAAGAGCTGGTCGAGCGCTCCGCGGAGCTGGGGAATACGATGCTCCGGCGTCTAAACGAACTGTTGGGGGCGCACCCGCGGGTGGGCGAAATCCGCGGGTTGGGGATGATGACCGGCACCGAGTTAGTGCGTGACCGAACCACCCGCGAGCCTGCGCCCGGCCTGGCATCGGGCGTGGTAGCCGAGGCGCTGCGGCGGGGGGTGCTGCTTTTGGGCGGCGGCATTTACGGCAACGTGCTGTCGCTGTCCCCGCCCTTCGTGATCACGGCTGAACAGCTTGAGTTTGCGCTTGAAGCGTTGAAGGATTCGCTCGGGGCCGCCAGTTCAGCGGCGGACGGGTAATCTCCGGAGCGCGATACCGGGAGCAACGAAAAGGGCGCCCGCTATCGGACGCCCTTTTCGTGCTGGTGTGCCCCCGTAAGGGCGGGCTACATCTTCGTCACATCCGAGCCGTCGGCAGTGAGGAAGGTCGTCACTCCCTGCAGGATCTGCCGCGTGTCATCGTCCAGCATGCTCATGCTCTGGATGTACGAAGCGTCCCGAACGGTCGCACCGGTGATGCGAAGCATGTCGCCGGGGTTGATGTCGGGCCGCTCGGCCATTTCGCCCTGAACATCGGAAACGCCGGGAGGCACGCCCGGGGCACCTTCGTCGAGCACCACGAACATGCGCTGGCCACCTTCTTCGATCCAGAAGCCGCGGTCACTGGGGACTTCGGCAACGCGCACAGCATCGCAGGTGACTGCTTGGCCGGCCATCCCCATTGCGTCCGCCATAACCTGGGAGACACAGCCGAGCGCAACAGGTTGTTCGAAGGGCTCGTCTACCACGGCGGGCACGGGCTCGTCGAATGCGATCTCGTCGTCGTCGGAATCCAACAGGGAGAAGAGAAGCCAAATCAGCAAAGCGAGCACGAGCAGGCCAATGATCCATGGCCAGATGCTGGCTCCTTTGCGTTCCACGTTGATGTCTGCCATCGTTGCTCCGGTCGTTCGGGCGAAAAGAGAAACCGGGCTCGGTCCCGGCCTGCAAGCGGCGCTGCTGGCGCCATGTCCGTCGCGGACCGGGACGGGCGGGCGCAAGTTTCATGCGCGTGGCGTGGGGCTGCAACATCAACCAAAACACAAGGGGGGCAACGCAGAGCGTCACCCCCCTTTTGCGGCCGCACCAGCGTTGCTCTACTCGCTGCCGCGTTGCCCCAGCACCGATTGAATGCGGCTCCCTAATTCTTGGTAGCGCTGCATCAGCGCCGGTGTTTCGGAATTCACAGCGAGCATCTTCGCCTCGAGCGACTCCTGGAAGCTTTCCACCTTGGCCGCGATCTCCGGTTGCTCGAGCGCAGCCGCCTGCGCCTCCCGGAATCTCCCCTCGATCTGCTGCGCCTCGGCAGCCAGCTTTTGCAGCGCCACGGTATCACTTTGCGCCTGCGCGGCCTGGGCAGCTTGGTCCAGCTCCTTGAGCCGGTCCATCACTCCCGCAAGCTCGGGGTCGGCGGCCTCCATCGCATTCTGGATGGTGGTGCCGAGTTCGCTTTGCGCCGAGTTCAGCTCGGCGTCCTGCAGCGCCTTCGCCTGGATCTCGTTCAACTGTGCCCCGATTTTCTGAAACTCGGCAAACCATTCTTGGATCTGCTCGGGCTGGTCTGCCACGGCGGCGGCATTCACCGTCGTATCCGAAGTGGCCTGTGCTTGAAGTGCAACGGGCGCGGCGGCGGCCAGGAGGACAGCGATGGCGGCCGAGAAAGGTTTTGATGTCACGTTACAAGAGTCGGTTCGAAGAAGCGGTAAGGGGCGGATCGGACTGCGACCCCGGCAGCGTCGTGGTGTGGCTGCGTGGCCGGCGCTTCGTACACACGCTTCGACTCCGGTGTTCCCTGCGGGTAAACGACTTAGAGCACTGTGCCGTTGCGGCCCGGCGGAACCGGGGGCGGCACGACGCTGGTGTCGGGCAGCACGGGTTCGCCGAGCAAGGGCGGGGGCTCCGGTGCGGCGGTATCCGGCGGTTGCGTACGCGTGGAATCGCGCGCCAGCCGGGGGCGGCCAGGGGTTAGGGGCTCGGCTCTGCGCGTTGTATCGGGCGGGAGCAGCGAGTCACGCGGCGTACGCGTGCGCGGGCTGGGCGGGAGGGCGTAGCCACCCGCTGTATCGCCGCGCGTTGTACGGGCCGAATCCAACTGCGGCCAATAGATGCCCGCATCATCGCTGTAGCTGCCGTAAACCGAATCGCCGTACCCGCCGATCGTGTCCCACTCCTCATCATACCAACCACCTGCCCCCGCGAGAGAGGGGTAGATGCCATCCTGTTGGCATACGGTCTGGATCGGCGCGACGTTCACGAAGTACTCCGTGTACACTGCTCCGCGCGCCGGGCAGTACTCGCTGATGACCTGGCCGGTGGCGCGGTCTACCTCCTCGGTGACCACCCCGGGCGGCTGCTGCCATGGCGGCGGGGTTGGGCGGCCGCGATACAGCCGCTGCATCACCCGTCCCCACACCGGTGCGGCCAGGCTGCCGCCGGAAGCGCCGCTAACGATGGTTTGCGGCTGGTCCATCCCCATCCACACGGCCCCCACGAGGTCGGGGGTGTAGCCGATAAACCAGACGTCGGTGGCAGAGTTGGTCGTGCCGGTTTTGCCCGCGGCCGCCCCGCCGAAGCCGGCGGATCGTACCGCGCTACCGGTGCCGCGGTCCACTACATCGCGCAGCATGCTCGTGATGACGAATGCCGCAGCCGGTTCGATAACCTGTTGCCGCTGGGGCTGCGCCTCCCAGAGCAGATGCCCGTCCCGGTCTTCGATGCGGCGAACGAAGTGCGGTTCCACGCGGGAGCCGCCGTTGTCGAAGGCAGCGTACGCCGCCACCATCTCGATGGGCCGCACCGCCGCCGAACCGAGCGCGGTGGACGGAACGTCGGGAATGTCGGACTGCACGCCGAGGTCCCGCGCGGTGCGGATCACCGAGCTCATGCCGAGTTCCTGTGCGAGCCGCACCATTACCGAGTTCTTCGAGCGCATCAGCGCTTCTCGCAACGTCATGGGTCCGTCGTAGCGGCCGGTGTAGTTTTTCGGCTCCCACACGCGCCCCCCCGAGAGGGTGAGGCGCACCGGTGCATCCTCGAGCTTGTAGATGGGAGTGCGGCCGCGCTCGAGCGCGGTGAGATAAACGAAGGGTTTGAAGGCGGAGCCTGGCTGGCGCCGCGCCTGCATGATCCGGTCGAACTTCGAGTCGGTGAAGTCGCGGCCACCCACGAGTGCGCGCACCTCTCCCGTGGCGGCCTCCATTACGACCACTGCCCCCTGGAGGTACGGGGTTTCGCCCGTCTCCGCCGCGACGCCCTTGCCCCCGGCGTAGGTGGTGTGCCGAAAGGAGCCGAAGCGCCCGGCCTCGATGGCATCGAGCTGCTGAGCGAGCTCCTCTTCGGCGGCGGTCTGCGCTACCGGATCCAGGGTGGTGTAGACCTGCAGCCCGCCCGTATAGAACCGCTCGCCCACCTGCTCGGCGAGCTCGCGCCGCACCCGTTCGATGAAGTACGAGCTTACCGGCCCGTCGCCGCCCTTCTGCACGGCTGCGAGCTGCGTCGGCTCTTCGGCGGCTTCCGCAGCCTCGGCGGCGGACAGGTAGCCTGCCTCGGCCATCTCGCGGAGGACGAGGTCCCGCCGCTCGCGGGCATGCTCAGGATCCTCGCGCGGGTTGCGGCGCGAGGGTGACTGCGTGGTGGCCGCCAGCGCCGCCGCTTCCGCAACCGAGAGTTCGGCCGCGCTCTTGCCGAAGTACGCCAGCGCGGCCGCCTCCACGCCGTAGGCACCCTCGCCGAGGTAGATGTGGTTCAGGTACAGCTCGAGGATCTTGTCCTTGGGGAACTCGCGCTCGATCTGCCGCGCTACCCGCATTTCCATCATTTTGCGGCGTACCGACCGGTCGGTATAGGGCAGATGCTCGGGAAAGAGATTGCGCGCGAGCTGCATGGTAATTGTGCTGCCGCCCTCGAGCCCGCCGTCACCGCCGAGCTTGGAACCGGCGGTCGCGCGCACCGCGCCAACCATCCGCCGCCAATCTACGCCGCCATGGTCGTAGAAGCGTTGGTCCTCGATCGCAACGAATGCCTGTGGCAGGTGCGGCGGGAGCGAGTCCAACGGCACGATGCGGCGGTTGACCGTCGCAAGCATGCCGAACGGCTCGCCGTTGATGTCCAGGAGCTGCGAGCCTTCTGCCTGGAACTGCTGCAGGTCGGATACAGGCGCACAACCGCCAAAGCCGCAGGGGAGGAACCAAAGCCAGGAAAAGGCTGCCAGCCCCAATACCACGAGAATGGCGAATGCTGCAATGAGTCTGCGTTTCATCTGAGTTTCGGTGTAGAACCTACGCGGGCGGCCGCACGGGCGGCACCTCTACCGGCTGTGGCACGCGCGGCTGGCCCGGAAAGAGCGGCCGCCCCGGCAGTTCGGGATTCGGATCGATGTACAGCGTCGGCGGTTCGCAGCCGGGCTCGGGCGCCGCGTCCGCGACGAACATATCGGCGTAGGACCCCACGATGTACGGGCAATCGTCGCTCACGGCGGTTCCGGTCCAGCGGCTGATGTTGCGCATCACCACATCTTGAGGGCGCGCCCATTCCGGAGATACCTCGTGAGTTTCATAGTACTTCCGCACGACTTGCGCCCAAACCGGGGTGGCGAGGCCGCCGCCCGTGGCGCCCCGCATGATCTGCTTCGGCTGATCGAAGCCGAGCCAGACGCCGACGAGCACATCTGGAGTGTAGCCCACGAACCAGACGTCCGTTGCGTCATTGGTGGTGCCCGTCTTCCCCGCGGCCGGGACCGAGTAGGGGAGGTTTCCGACCGCGGGATTGCGCACGTTGTAGCCCGTCCCACGGTCCACGACCTCGCGGAGCATGTCGGTGAGGATGTACGAGACCGCCGGCTTAAAGACCATCTGCGGCTGGTACGCGGGTTGCCAAAGGGTACGGCCCTGTCCGTCCTCGATACGGGAGATGAAGTGCGGCTCTACGTGTACGCCGCCGTTCCCGAATGCGGCATAGGAAGAGATCAGCTCGAGCGGGTAGACCTCGGCGGAGCCTATGAAGACGGAAGGGTAGCCGGGGACTGGCGTCTTGATTCCCGCCCGCTTCGCCACGCTGCGCACGGCATTTACGCCGACCTCGCGCCCTAAGCGGATCGCGATCATGTTCTTCGAGCGGCGCAGCCCTTCGCGAATCGACATCTCCCCTTCGTACTCGCCCGAATAGTTGCGCGGGGTCCAGGTGCTGCCGTCCGACATTGGGATGAAGACCGGCGAGTCCGAGAGCGAGTACATGGGGGAGCGGCCCTGCTCGAGCCCGGCAGCGTAAACGAAGGGTTTGAAGGCGGAGCCCGGCTGCCGGCGCGCCTGCGTCGCACGGTTGAACTGCGAGTGGCGGTAGTCGCGCCCGCCTACCAGCGCGAGAACATCCCCGTTCGCCGGGTTCAACGCTGCGACCAGCCCCTGAAGGTACGGCGTATTGGTGATGGGGCGCTCCTCCCCTTCCCGCTCTTCCGTGAACTTTTCGTACGAGATGTGCGTGTAGTAGCCGTAGTGGCCCTGCTCGATCTTGGCGAGATGCTCCCCGAGCGCGGCCTCTGCCTCCGTCTGCAGCGCGGGATCCAGAGTCGTGTAGATCTTCAGGCCACCCGTGTAGAGCAATTCGCCGAGCTGGTCGTCCAGCTCTCGGCGGACATGCTCGACGAAGTACGGCGCATTCAGGGCGCGGGCGGGCGGGGTCAGGTTCAGCGGCTCGCGCTGCGCCCTAGCTGCTTCGGCGTCGCTGATCAGCTCCATCTCCGCCATCGCGCTGAGCACCCGGTTGCGGCGTCGTTCCGCGGCTTCCGGGTGGCGCAACGGATCGTAGCGCGAGGGAGCCTGCGGCAGCCCCGCAATCATCGCCGCTTCTGGAATGGATAGCTCGGAAGCGGGCTTGTCGAAGTAGGTGCGCGAGGCGGCTTCGATGCCGTATGCGCCCGAGCCAAGGTAGATGTGGTTCAGGTAGAGCTGCAGGATTTCGGCTTTGCCGAAGCGTCGCTCCATTTCGAGTGCAAGGCGGATCTCGCCCACCTTGCGGCGCAGCGACTTCTCCTGCATCGGCAACTGCTGCGGGAAGAGATTTCGCGCTAGCTGCATGGTGATGGTGCTGCCGCCGGGGCCACCCCAGCCGCCGATGATGTTGTCGCGCACCGCGGCCGCCATCCGGCGCGGATCCACCCCGTCGTGGGTGAAGAAGCGCCGGTCTTCAATGGCCACGAAGGCAAGATAAACGCGGGGCGGCAAGCTGCTGAGCTCGATCAACTGGCGGCGTTCGCGGTAGAACATCCCCAGCAGGTTGCCCTCGGAGTCGTATACGCCACTGGCCTGGCGAGGCGCGAAGTTGTCGATTTCCGCCGCCGTCGGGCACCCGCCGGCGCAGGCATTGGTCCAGGCGGCAACCGCCGCGCCCGCGCCGCACGAGGCAGTGCCCAGAACGGCCAGTGCCACCGCAGCCAGCGCATGCGGGTGGCCGCGGATGCCGTCGCGCAGCCGCGCCCGCCACCCGCGATCCGCCGGTTTGCGCGGCTCCTGGCCGGGTGCTGCGGGGCGAGATTCGCTCGTCATCTGTGCAATGAAATCCTGTACATGGTCGCTGCCGCCGATCTGCGTCCTTTCGAGTATCGGCCAGCGCGCCTGCTTGTAACCATTTCGCCAGCGCCAGTTCCGGGAGTGTGCTTCATTCCGCCTCCGCGGCTTCCAGCCGCTGGAACCGCCGCATGAACCGCCGGTCGATCGCGTCTTTGAGCCACCAGGCCGCGCGGCTGTGGTGGCTGAACCCACGGTACGCGAGGAGGGCGCGGCCGGCCCCGGTGTTCATCAGCGAAAGCCAGTGCTTCTGCGGCTCATACCTTCGCAGCGGCTCGCCGCGCAGGGAGCGCCCGAGATTCTCCGCCAGCAACGGGCCCTCGCGAACGGCGAAGACCCCGGCGCGGGGAAGGCCGGGATGGCCCTCGAGCGAGATGCAGTCTCCCGCGGCGAAAACGCGCGGCTGGTGAAACGCCTGCAGTGTCGGGTGCACGCGCAGAAAGCCGCTCTCGTCTACCTCGAGGCCGGAGCGGGCGGGAAGCGGCCGCGCACCCGGCCCCGTCGCCCACACCAGGTGGTCCCAGGCAATAGAGTCGCCATCCGCATTGGCGACCGAGCCCTCGCTGACGAGGGTTGCGGTGAACTGGGTGCGGACGTTGATCCCCCGCTCCTCGAGGAGACCAGCAGCCATATCCCGGAAGCGGGCGGGGTACCCGGCGAGCAACTCGGGCCCTGCCTCCGCGATCTGAATTCGAAAGGCGTCTGGTGCCAGCCGCTCACGCAGAAGAACATCCAGACAAAAGGCGAGCTCGACCCCCGCGGCGCCGGCGCCCACGATGAGCACGCGCAGAGGATGTCTTTCGCTATTGTTGCCGGCGCCGCGACCTAACGCTGGCAGCCGGGCGAGAAGCTCCCGCATCGGCTTCACGGGAATCGCGCGGGAAGACGCTCCCGGGACTGTGTCGAGGCCCGCGGGGCGCGAGCCGATATCGATCGAGAGCAGGTCGTAGGGGATGTCGCCGCCGTTCGCGAGCGTCACCGTGCGGCCGGAGGGTGACACCCGCTGCGCAGATGCCTGGACCCATTCGGCACCGGCAGCCGCGGCGAGGAGCGACGGCCGGAGGCGTGCCGCTTCGGGCCGGTAGGAGCCGGCGGCGATGCCGGGGACCATGCCGGAATAGAAATACTCGTCTTCGGGCGAAACCAGGGTGGCGCGCACGTCGCGCAGCTCGTCATTTGCCAACGCTTCGAGCACAAAAAGATGGGCGTGCCCGCAGCCGAGCAGCACCAGCCGCGCCTCATTCATGGCGAATTGGGGCGGGCCGCTTGCGCGTCATCATGATCCGCATATCTTTGTCGGAGCCGCCCACCGGGCGGCCGGGGTTTCGAGCCCGATGTTCCACCGGAAACAAGGAGGTGATCTCTTGTTCGACAGTAATCTTGCTGGCAACCTGACACGGGCAAGCGATCGCCGCGCTGGCGCTTAGCTAGCACGAAGGCGAGAACTCTCCGCATCGGCGGGTGCCTCCGCGGCATCGCGTGGGGTGGCGGAAGATCCTTTGGCGCCGCCGGATTCGTCCGGCGCCGCTTTTCTGTGCCTACGGATGCCCATCACCGTGGCTCTATCGCCGCACTGCGGTGACATCGCGCAACTGAGCGCGCACCGCGGCAGCCTTGCCCGCCTCTGCCAGGGCGCCCCACCGGCGGGCGACGGGATCCTCATCGACCAGGCCTGGCGGCGAGCCTGCT
>JBBSMO010000017.1:0-13323 GCA_038233155.1 Longimicrobiales bacterium | reverse complement strand
GTGCTTGGCCAGTGTCGCTGCCGCCCCACCAACGGTTCGCGAAACGCGGCCGGTCCCGCAGCGCGATGAGGGTGTCGCGGTCACGGGTCATGCGCACCTCGAGCGTCTTGTCTTCGCGCAGAATGGCCGCCACCTGCTTGGCTACCGCTAGCGCAACATCTTTCTCCTTGGTTCCAGCAGGCCCCTTGGCGCCTGGGTCGACACCGCCGTGCCCAGCATCGATTACGACCAACGGGCGTGCGGGAGCATCTGCCTTCTGCTGGGCAGCGGCGGGGCTCAACCCGCACACGAGAAGCATGGCGACGCCCGCAGCGGAGCGCCGAAGCCGGTTACGGCTTGAGAGATCGGGCGATTTCGCGCTCGGCATCGCGCCGGCGCAGGTCATGGCGCTTGTCATGTAGTTTTTTTCCGCGTGCTACGGCAAGGGTGATTTTGGCGACTCCCCGCCGGAAGTAGATGTCGAGGGGAACCAAGGTAAGCCCCTTCACCTCTACCTGGCCGATCAGCTTGCGGATCTGGCGCCGGTGGAGGAGCAGCTTCCGGGGGCGGAGGGGATCGTGATTGTAGCGGTTGCCCGCTTCGTACGGAGAGATATGCAAGTTGTACAACACCAGCTCGCCACGATCTACACGCCCGAAAGCGTCTTGCAGGTTGGCGCGGCCATCGCGCAGCGACTTGACTTCGGTGCCTCGTAGCACCAACCCTGCCTCGAGAGTTTCGAGCACCTCGAACTCGTGCCGTGCTTTTCTGTTCCGGACGACGGTCTTCTTGCCGTCTGCGTTCCCGTTCTGATCAGACATTTCGGAGAAAGCGATCGGCTAACGGTCACCAGCTACGGCCGGGGCGGCGCTCCCGTGCGACGCACCCGGGACACCGGTGGCCGATCGCCGCTGGCCTCAATAGATGACGATGGGGGTGCCGACCTCTACCTCGTGGTAGAGCCGCCGGACATCTTCATTAGACATGCGGATGCAGCCGTGCGACACCGCCTGTCCCAGCAGCTCCGGCTTCTGGGTACCGTGCACGGCAATCCCCTCGCCTAGGTAGAGCGCCGTGGTACCCAGCGTTCCCGGTCGCCGCCGCTCCGGCGAATCCTGCGGCGGAATGGGCTCGCCGCGTTCGACGAATGCCCAGTCGGGCAGCACCCAGACCGGGTCCTTCTCCATTCGCTGCACGCGGAACATGCCGCGCGGCGTGGAGAAGTCCCACTTCTGTCCCTCGTTTTCGAGGCGGGTACCGGTGCCGGTCCCCACCGCGCCGGACCAGATCACCTGCTCGCGCTCCATGAGGTAGAGACGGTGCTCGGCCAGTGAGATGACTACGTAGCGGCCATCGGCGTTCACCGGCGGATCCCGGTAGCGGGCGGTGCCGTCGCGCGCCGTCCCATGCGCGGCGGACAGCGGCGAGCCCGGAATGAGTTGGGCGCCCGCAGCCGGCGGGAGGACGAACAAGGCAGCGCACAGAGCGCCGGATATCCAAAAAAGTGTTTTCATTCCAGCAGTTCGCGTTGTCGGCGGCGGATGCGGTTCAGCTCGTAGACCTGGGCAACTTCTCCGCCGAGGATGAACACCACCGACGAGTAATAGATCCAAAAAACGAGCACCACGATCGTAGCGAGGTTCCCGTACGTGGTCTGATAGTTGGCGATGTTGGCCACGTACCAGGCAAAACTTCCCTTCAGCAGCTCCCAAACGATGCCGGTGAAGCTGGCCGCCACCAGCGCCACCCGCCACGGAATGCGGCGTGCCGGCAGGTAGCGGTAGATCAGCAAGAACATCAGGAAGATGAAGCCGAAGGCCACCAGTTGCGCGTACAGCGCCTGGACCGGCGCGGTCGGGCGCAACCCCGTCCATTGCACTCCGTACGTCTGAATCGCTTCCAGGAAGATGGTGATCCCGGTGTTGATCACGAACAGCACACCGGCAACCACCACCATTTTCACATCGAAGATCTTGCCGCCGATGATGCCGCGGGCGTCCCGCAAATCGAAGATGTCGCGGAGCACGCTGCGCAACGAGCCGATCAGGCGCGTCGAGAGGAAGATGAACAGCAGCAGTCCAAAAATTCCCGCCGACGTGCGGTTGGTAACGATGTCCTCGGTCAGGTTTCGCGTCAGCGTCACAATGCCGCGGGACGCAGGCAGAATCGAAAGTACATATTCGACCGCCGCCTGCTGCGGGTCGTCGACCAAGGCTTGCAGAACAAAGCCGAAGATCGCCACCAGCAGCAGCAGAAAGGGGACGAACGCCACGAGCACGTTGAACGCGATGCCCCCCGCCAAGAAGAAAATATCGTCCTGGCCAGCCTTGTTATAAACGCGGATGCTGAACTCCCAACTGCCGCGCAGCAGCCGGCGCAGCGAGTCGCGCGTGGCGGCGGCGATCTGACCGGGCCGCTCCGCGCGCGTCGGCGGTGTCATTCGCGGCAGGCGGACCGGCAATCCCCGGTGTTCAGCGGAGGCGCGGCGCGGCGCCTACTCCATTCCCGGCGGCGGGCCGGCTTCCTCGATGATGATTTCTTCGGTGATGACGACCGCCGCAACCGGCCCGGGGGGCCCGGCCGCCATATCGGCCTCGCGGAAGGCGCTTTTGGCATCGGCGACACGCCGCTCGAGGTCTGCGCGGGTGTCGTGGGCGGCGCGCCGGCCGGCATCGACAGCATCGCGTGCCTGGTTGGTACCAGTGTGAATGGCATCCCGTACCGAGTCTACACGCTCCTGTACGGTATCGCGGGTGCGCTCGACTGCGCCGAATACCGCCTCGCGCGTATCGTTTACCCGGTCTTCCGCGTCTCGCCGCAGGCGCGTAACGCTGTTGCGGATCTCGCGCTGCGTTTCCTCGCCGGAACGCGGCGCCAGCAGCAGCGCGGCACCCGCACCTAGAAGGGCGCCCCAAAGAAAGGGCCCCGCGGCGCCGCTCTGGCGCTCGACTACAATGTACGGAAGGTCGTCATGGTCGGCCATCATTGGCTCCGTTGCTCGTCAGTTCTTCCCGCCGATTGCGACGGGCGCGCCGTCACGCAATGCGTGCCAGAGCAGGGAAAGATCAACAGGTTTCAGCAGGAACAGATCGGCTTCCTCGCGCAACAGCCGCTCGGTAGCGTGCCCGCCGCACGCGCCAGTCACCACGATGAAGGTTAGACCTTCCCCGCAGGAGGCGCGCATTTGCCGGAGCACCTGCAGGCCGCTCATGTCGGGCAGCAGAAAATCACAGACGACTGTGTCCGGCCGGAAATCTCCTAGTAGGGCGAGCCCTGCTTGGCCGTCGGCGGCGGTGCAGACGGTGTAGCCCTCCTCGGCGAGAAGACGGCCGAGCGCCTGCCGCGCGTCGGGCTCGTCCTCTATCACCATGATCCGTTCGGAAGGCATATCGCGGCTCCAGTAGGCGGCGTTCCGGGGCGGGTTCCCCGTTCCTTGCCAGCTCCAAGGGAAGCAAGCGATATGCCACGCTGCTGCCGGGCTACTTTACCCCCGCGGCGGCGGGCTGCGGCGTCAACAGCGCCGAGAGCCGCTCCCGCACCCACTCCTCTTCGCGCCCCAGGAGAGTAGCGGTTTTCTGATGGTCTCCTTCCGCGAACGAGAACGTCTTCAGCACCAGAGTGCGCTCGGCCTGATCCAGCGTGGTTTCGCCCACGGGTAAACGCAGCTCGCGGTCTTCGGTGTTGAGCAACTCGTGAGCGCGCAGATCTTCCAGCTCGATCTTGTCCTCGCGAGCCATGATTACCGCCCGCTCGATCACGTTCTTGAGCTGGCGCACATTGCCCGGCCACCGGTACGTGTTGATGAACTCGAGAGCACCCGGAGAGAAGCCGTTCAACTCCTTGTCGTTCTCTTCCGCGAACCGGCGCAGAAACTCTTCGGCTAATATCTTTACATCTCCGCGGCGCTCCCGGAGCGGGGGCAGGAAGATGGGGATTACCGCGAGCCGATGATACAGATCTTCCCGCAAGTCTCCCTTCTCGACCGCGCGATTCACGTCCTTGTTGGTCGCTGACACCACGCGGATGTCGACCTTGATCTCCTTCTTCCCGCCGAGCCGCCTGAAGGCGCGCTGCTCGAGAGCCCGGAGCAGCTTGACTTGGATGTCGGGCTCCATCTCCGCCACTTCGTCCAGGAAGAGCGTGCCCCCATCGGCGAGTTCGAAGCACCCGGGCTTCTCGTTCAACGCACCCGTGAAGGCACCTTTCTCATGCCCGAACAGCTCGTTCTCGAGAATCTCCCTTGGGAACGCCGCGCAGTTGATGGCGACAAAGGGGCCCTTGGCGCGGTTCGAGCGATCGTGCATGGCGCGCGCGACCAACTCCTTGCCCGTGCCACTCTCGCCGACCACGAAGACACTCGCCTGGGCAGGCGCGGCACGCTCGACCATATAATATACCTGCCGCATCTCCTCGGACTGGCCGATCAGACCGCTGAACTGCGTCATGTTCGCCAGCCGCTCGGTGAGGTCGCGGTTCGCCCTGCGAACTTCGTACTTCTCAAGGGCCTTCGGGATCAGTTCCTTGAGACGGTCGACATCCAGCGGCTTTTCGAGGTAGTCGTAGGCTCCTTGCCGCATCGCCTCTTTGGCCGTCGAGACAGAGCCCTCGCCGGTGATGATAATGATCTCGCAGGGGTCATCGGCCTCCCGCATCCGGCCGAAGAGCTCGAGGCCGTCGATCTCCGGCATTTGCAAATCTGCGAGAACCAGCCCGTACTCGCCCTCCTGCAGCATCTCCCAGGCGACGGTCCCGTCCGTGGCGGTATCTACCTCGAAGCCGTCTTCCGTTAGGAGCATCTGCAGACCTTCGGCGATGTGGCGCTCGTCGTCGGCGATCAGAATTTTGGGTTGCATCAAAGCCGCGGCAGGAGGAAAGAACCCGTTCAGGGGGCGAAAGATACCTTCTCTTCTCCGGGCGGGTCAAGCGGCGGGGGGTGAGGTCAGTCTTTGACTGCGGGAAAGCGGCAAGTATAGGAGAGGGTGTTCGGGCCGTGGGAACCGCCTTCGGCTTCCAGGCTGAGTACTCCGCCGAGCGCTTTTGCGAGCGCCTGCGCAACGGGCAGGCGGGAAGAGGCAGGGTTGCCGTTCGCGCGGCCGCCGCCCGGCACGCGAACGACCAACTCCGCATTCTCCCGGTCCCCCCCGGCCGAGACCGAGATGCTATCGCCTTCGACACCCGCATCGATTGCGGTGAGGAGCAGGTTCAACACGAGCTGTCGGGCGGGGCCGGCCGGGAGCCGAACTTCGCCAGGAAAGCGATCGCCCTCGGAGATGTCTACGGAAAGGTGGTGCTGCCGGCCTTCGATTTCGATCAACCCGCTCATCTCGTCCAGCAACTCGGACAGCGGTAGCGCGCGCCCGTCACCGCTTGGCCGCGCGAGGCGGAGCAGGAACTCGACATGGCGGTTGACGCGCGCAATCTCTTCGCCGAGGATACCCGCGTACCGCAACATCTCACCGGTACCCTCCCCCTCGGAGCGGGCAATTCGCCGCTTCAGCACCTCCAGGTTGATGACCATGGAGTGCAGCGGGTTTTTGATCTCGTGCGCCAGGTTATCGGCGAGCCGCTCGAGCAGATCGAGCTTGTTCGCGCGAAGCTCCAACGCATCCGCGTTAGGAGAAGCCATGCGGCAGTGGGTTCCGGTTCAACCGATGTCGTCGCCTTGTGCGGGCGGGTACCGGCGGCTGGCGCTCGGCGGCACCCCGCCGAACGCCTTGTCCACAGCGACCCGGGAGCACGTTTCGTTCCCAACGCGTTCTCAGTCGGACAGCTCCCAGTCGTCGGCGGCAGCCTTGACGCGGAGCTCCGCCGGCCCCGGCCGGTGCCGCCGCGGCGGAGATACATGCCGCCGCACCAACTCCTGCGTTCCGCCGACGGCGAGCTGGCGGAAGAGAAAGGCGAACTGCTCCTGCAGCCCGCTGCGGATTTCGGCGCGGCGCTCTGCTTCCATCTCCCAAAGCTGCGCCTTGAACACGCCCAACGCCTTCTTCCTCGTTTTGTAGATGAACTGCTCCTCGGTATCCTGTGCCTTGCGCTCGGCGGCGTGTTCGGTCCCGATGTGCGCGTACATCCGCGTGCGCAACTCCTCTGGAAATGCGGGGTGATCGTAGCAGAGATTCTGAAAGTTGGTGGCCAGATGGATCTCAGCCGTCTCGACCTCGGGAAATTTTCCGAAAGCGTCTGGCGGCAGCGTAGATGCACCGTGCTGCACTGCACCCGCCAAGCCATATTCCTCGCGCGCGATGACCGAAAGGCGCTGCAGCGTGTCGAAGTCGATGCTGACATCTGCAATCGACCCATCCGCGAGCACCACACCACCATGCGTGGTGCCAGATTGTACGGAGATTTTGGAGAGTCCGGCGAGCGCGCCCCCCCGCCCGTCCGACAGCCGGCCGAGCTCCCGGTTGAATCCCTCCATGTACGCGCGCAATTCCTCCGGCGTCGAGTTTTCGGTGCCCACTTCGCCGATCTCGCCGCCTACGGAAATCGTTACGCCTTCAGGCTGGATCTCGCGGATCAGCTGGGTCAACTCTGCGGAGCGCCGGTAGTTGGTCTGCTGCTGCGCGTCGAGATCGCCACGGTCGAGGTCCACCAGGGTAGATGTATCCACATCCAGGTTGAAGAAGCCTGCGTGAACCGCCTCGCGGATCAGGTCGCGCACTGCCTGCAACTCGCCCTTCGCGTCTGCGGCGTACTTCTTCGCGTTGACCTGAAAATGATCTCCCTGCAGGAAAAGCGGCCCGCTCCAGCCTTCGCGCACCGCGGCCGCCGTCATCACCGCGACGTACTCGGCCGGGCGCTGGTTGGTGTAGCCGATTTCGGAGCGGGCGATTTCGCAGATCAGCGCGCCGGCCTTTAGCTCGCGCGCGGCTGCGAACAGGGCGCGCCCCGTATCGAACGAAGCAGCCCGGATGTTCATGGCGGGCACTGTGAACCCCGACGTTTCCCCCCGCCCGCGCGCTAGGTACAGATCGTGAATCGAGGCCGGGCGGATGCCGAGCTCTTGCCCGGCCTCGCCGATGATCCAGCGTGCGGTGTCGCGAACATCCGCGTCTGCCCCCAGCGCCGCGGCATGCGCGAGGCGCTCGATGCCCGCGCCTCGCAGGGCATCTTCGTCTACGATGTCGACGCTGCCGCCGCTGGTGATTCGTACGGAGCTATCGACTTCGCCGAGCAGTTCAGCTACACCGGGAGTGCCAAGGATGGAGTGGTTCTGCGCTTCGAGCGTGCTCGTATCCGCCATGGGTTTGGGTCGTGGTTGAAGACTCGTTGCCGTACACCGCCTGTTCTGCGGAGAGGGCGGTCCGCAACTCGCACGCCAGTTGACGTTGCGGCCGCGGCTGGTGTGGTGATTGCAACGGGCAGCCGCATGACCAAGCACGCGGCACGGAAGCGCTGGTGGGCGCGCGCACTGGGAGCAGCGGCCGCCGGAGCAGCGGCCTACGCGGTCTTGATCGAACCGGCGTGGCTCGAGCGGACCTTTTCGCGCATTCACATCCGGCGGCTGCCGGCCGAATTGGAAGGGCTTCGGATTGCGCTGCTCACCGACCTGCACCTCGGCGGCACCACCACCGCGGGCCTGGTCGAGAGGGCAGCCGGCCTCTGCATGGCGATGTGGCCAGATCTGATCGCTCTGACCGGTGACTTCGCGGCGGACGAGGCGCCCGGCTTTCTCGCTGTGCTGCGGGCGCTCTCCGGTCTGCGTGCGCCCCTCGGAGTGTACGCGGTCCCGGGGAATCACGACTACGCCGTGGGGATAGGCGAGTGGCACCGCGAGATGGCCGCGCACCCGGTCATCACCGATCTGACCAACGCCGCCGTGCTGCGCTCCGTAGGTGACGCGCGCCTGTGCATAGCGGGAGTGGACGACCTGGCGGAAGGCAAGCCGCGCCTAGACGCGCTGCCGCCGCCGGACGAACGGGACCTGACCGTGCTCCTTGCCCACGACCCGGCGCAGGCCGAGCGCAGCCGGCGCTCGCACGACCGCATCGACCTGATTCTGAGCGGGCACCTGCACGGCGGCCAAGTTCGGCTGCCCTGGTTCGGAGCACTCGCCAAGCCAACCAATTACCGGGAGCTGCCGGACCGCATCGGCGACATCTACGACGAAGGGTTGCGGCGCCGCCCCTGGACACAGGTCTACACCTCCCGCGGCATAGGGACTGTGGGACTGCCCGTTCGCTTTCTGGCGCGGCCGGAAGTTGCCATTTTGGATCTCACCTCTTCGCCGCGCCCCCCGGTACGTCGAAAGGCGGCAGCCGGCAGGGTTGCGCGTAGTTCAGAGCTGCGGCTCGCGGCCGAGACCTTCTTCGCGGGGTCGCGCCCGTGACTCTTCCGCTCCGGCAGTGGGGGCAAACACAAGGGGAATGCTCCTTGCAGACCGAACGCCTGCACGCTGTCCGAGGCGCCGTTGGGACGGGACGACGCCCGGCTTCGATTTGTTCTGTCTACGCGGAGGAAGAATGGCTCGGCAAACGGGTGTCGTCGAATTTTTCAAGGACGACAAGGGGTTCGGTTTCATCCGGCCCGACGATGGTGGCAAGGACGTTTTCGTTCATCACTCGGCAATCGAGATGGAGGGGTTTCGCTCTCTTCAGAAAGGCGACCGGGTGGAGTTCGAGATCGTCGAAGATCCCAAGGGTCCGCGCGCGGCAAATGTGATGATGGCGGAGTAGCATCCCGCGCGTCTCGCTCGCGAGGACAGTCTGGTCAGCGGTGACGGAGATTACCCCGATCGCCGCTGATCTTTTTGGTACGCAGTTCACGGCACGAGCACGATCTTTCCGAATTGGCCGCCCTCCTCGAGCAGCTCGTGCGCGGCACGTGTCTGCGCGAGCGGCATGATCTGATGAATGACCGGACAGATGTCCCCGCGGAAAACCACCGCGAGCATCTGCCGGAACTCGGCGGCGTTCGCCATGGTGGTGCCGATGATGCGCAACTGCCGCCAGAAAAGGAGCCTCAGGTCGGTTTGCACGACGGGACCGGCCGTCGCCCCGTAGGAAACCAGGCGGCCGCCGCGCGCTAAGGCACGAACACTGCCTTTCCACGTCGCCTCGCCGACGTTCTCGATCACCACGTCCACACCGCGCTTGCCGGTTGCCGAGTATACCGCGCGGGAGAAGTCGGTTTCGAGCCGGTCGAACACGTGATGCACGCCAAGATCGCGCAGCCGGCGCACGTTGTCCGCACCGCTGGTCACCGCGAAGAGGCGCGCGCCCGCGAGCAATGCGAACTGTACCGCCGCTATGGCGGTGCCGCCCGATGCGCCGGTCACGAGCACATCTTCACCCGGCCGTACTGCCGCCTGCGTGACCACCGCCCGCCAGGCAGTTTGATACGAAATGGGGAGCGCCGCCGCCGTTTCGAACGAGATGCCGGCCGGCAGCGGGTGCACGTGATCCGCGGGGACGGCGACGTATTCGGCGAAGCCGCCGTTGGTATGCTCGCCGAGGATGCGGAATCGCTCGCAGAGCGACTGCTCGCCCTGCAGGCATTCGCGGCACTCGCCGCACCAGAGGGCTGGGTTAACGACGACACGCTCGCCTATAGCGGCGCTCGTAACACCCGATCCGAGTGCGGCGACGACTCCCGCTACATCAGACCCGCCGATGTGGGGCATGGTTGTCTCGATCGGCAGCCCGCGGCGCACCCAAAGATCCAGGTGGTTCAGCGCTGCCGCCCGCACCTCGATCAGCACCTCTCCCGGTGCCGGCGCGGGATTGGGTACCTCTTCGATCCGAATCACTTCCGGGCCGCCATGTTCGTGAAATACCGCTGCGCGCATGAGGTTGTCTGGGGAGCCGGGCGATGAATACGGGACAGGGGCAACGCTAACCGATCGGTCGCGCGAGTGCCAGCCGCAGGCGTTCAATGCGGCAGCGGCTGTCCCCCCGCCTTGTCGGCCGCCGGGAGCGGCACTTACCTTGCTCGCATGCGATTTCAAGGAGCTGAGGACCGGCTGAACCCTGCAACCCCGGAAGGGGCGAGCGACACCACGCTCGGCGGGTACCAGAGCGTGCACGGGCGAGCCGCGGCGTTTCAAGGTTGCGACGGGCGCCCCTATACCGCGGCCATCGAAACGGAGCAGCTCTCCGGTTCCGGCACATGGGCGGGTTACCTCGTCTTCCTGAAGTGGGCCGACACCGGCACCGCCATCATGGGCCATATAGAAACAGGGGATCTCGTAACAGCCGCCAGCGAGCAGGAGGCACACGATGCACTTTCGGCGCTGCCTCTCGCGCGCATCAAAGAGATCCTCGACAACGAGATCGGCCGGATTCAACGAAGCACCTGACTACCAGCACGCCGCCGCGGCGGCCCGAAGCTACCTGGAACCCCCACATGCTCCGAGAAAGTCTCCTTTTTCTAAGCCAGAGTGCCACCGCCAAGCAGGTGGTTACGCGCGCGCCAGTTTCCCGGCAGCTCGCCCGCCGTTTCGTAGCCGGCGATACCCTGGACGAAGCCATTCAGGCTGCAGCGGTGCTAAACCGCAACGGTCTTGCAGTTTCGTTGGATTATCTGGGGGAGGCGGTGCGCGACCGCGAGGGTGCTACCGCCGCCGCCGCGGTGGCAGTCGCATCGCTCGAGCGACTCGCCAGCGACGAGATCGACGGCAACATCTCCGTCAAGCCGAGCCAGCTCGGGCTGGACATAGAGGAGGAGTTCTGCCGCGACAACATCCGCCGCATACTCGAGCGTGCACGGGAGCTTGGACCGGGCGACGACGAGATCTTCGTCCGGCTGGACATGGAATCCGACGAGTACACGGAGCGCACCATCGCCCTGGTCGAGCACTTCTGGGAGCAAGGGTTCCGCAACGTAGGGACGGTACTGCAATCGGCGTTGCGCCGCACGCCGGACGATGTCGAGCGCCTGATCCGCCTCGGGTCCCGCGTGCGTCTCGTCAAAGGCGCGTACAACCCGCCGGACGAGATCGCCTTCCCCGAAAAAGCGGATGTGGACCGCAAATTCATCGAAGAGATGAAGCGGCTTCTAGAAGATGGCCACTACCCTGCCATCGCTACGCACGACGAAGCAATGATCAGCGCCACCCGGCATTGGGCGTTCGAGATAGGGCTTGCGCGGGATGCCTTCGAGTTCCAGCTCCTGTACGGCGTGCGCCGCGACCTGCAGACGCGCCTGCGCGAAGACGGATACAACGTGCGCGTCTACATCCCCTTTGGGGACTCCTGGTACTCGTACCTGATGCGGCGGCTGGCTGAACGCCCGGCAAACGTCTTCTTTCTGACCGGCAGCGTGTTGCGCGAGGCCCCGCTGCCCGGGCTGCGCCAGTCGCTGGCGGCCGGCGCCGGGCTGCTCGCCGGCATCGCGGGAACCGCCGTCTGGCGCAGGCGCCGCAACGGCCGCTGACGAGTGGCCGGCCTCGTCTACCGGGTAGGGATGCCGGAGCCGCATACCCACCTTTTCAGCATCGGGATCCGCATACCGGCGGGGGATGACACCATCGCCCTGGTGATGCCGTCGTGGACGCCGGGCTCCTACCGGATGCGCGAGTTCGCGCGTCATGTGCAGGAGTTCAGCGCCGCCACCCCTGACGGCGATCCCCTGCCGTGGCGCAAAACGGACAAGAACACCTGGTGCATCACCGCTGGCGGGAGGCCGGTGGCCGCATGTTATCGTGTGTATGCCAACGAGCTGACGGTCCGAACCAGTCATCTGGACAGCAGCCACGCCACGATCAACGGCGCCAGCCTCTTCATGCACCTTTCGGGAGCGACCCAGCAGCCGGTCACCCTCGATGTCGATGCACCGGAGAAATGGCAGATCACCACCGGCCTGCGGCGGGTGACGGGAGTTTCGAATCGCTTCCACGCGGCGAGCTACGACGAGCTGGCGGACTGTCCGCTCGAGATCGGTACGCACGAGCTGATCGAATGGGAGATTGACGGCGTCCCGCACGCCTATGCCATCTGGGGGCGCGGCAGCTACGACGCCGGCCGCCTGACGCGCGACACGACCCGCATCATCCGGGCGTGCACCGAGCTGTTCGGCGTGCTGCCCTACGATCAGTTCACCTTCATCGTGCAGCTCACACCGGGTGGTTCCGGTGGCCTCGAGCACCGCAACTCGACCCTGCTGCAGGCGGACAATCACGCCTTCAACGGCCCGTCATACGAGCGCTTCCTAGGGCTGGTCGCCCACGAGTTCTTCCACGTCTGGAACGCCAAGCGCATCTTCCCCCAAGCGCTGGAACGGTTCGATTACGCCGCCGAGACCTACACGCGGGATCTGTGGGTAGTCGAAGGGCTCACGACCTACTACACAGACCTGACATTGCGGCGCGCCGGCCTGATTTCGCGAACGCATTACCTGAACCGCTTGGGCGAAGCCATCCACAAGTTGCAAGCGCTGCCGGGGCGGCATGTGCAGAGCCTGGCGGACGCTTCCTTCGACACCTGGATCAAGTTCTACCACCCGGACGAGCACACACCCAACGCGCAGGTCAGCTACTACCAGAAAGGCGCTGTGGTGGGGCTGCTGCTCGACATGCGCATCCGCGCGACAACACAGAACAGTCGCTCGCTCGACGACCTGATGCGCCTGCTCTGGGAACGCTTCGGCCGCACCGGCCGCGGCTATCCCAAAGAGGGAGAAGGCAGCGTGCGGGATCTGGCGGAGCAGGTTGCTGGAGAGGATCTCGGGCCATTCTTCGATGCGTACGTAGCGGGGACAGACGAGCTGGATTTTGACCCGCTGCTCACGCTGGCCGGCCTCGAATTTCGCGCTCCGGACAGGGAGGCGCAGGACACCAGCCCCGAAAAGGAGCGCGCAGGGCTCAGCGGCCTCGAAGCAGCACCCAGCCAGATGACCGCCAAAGCCGAAGAGGCTCACGATGCGGAACGCTGCCTCGGCGCCCGCGTTGCCGATAGCCACGGAAGAACCGTGGTGACTCACGTGTTGAGTGGCAGCCCCGCCTACCGCGCCGGCGTCAACGCACGCGACGAGTTCGTCGCGCTGAACGGGGCGCGCGTTACCGCCGCCGGTCTGCCCAAGCGCCTCAGCGAAGTCGCTGCGGGCGAAACCGTCGAGATGGCTCTGTTCCGCCGCGACGAGCTCCTGCGCATCGAGGTGACGCCCGAGCGTGTCCCTCCGCCCGAGAAGCTGCGGATGGTCTCCGGCCCCACGGCTGAGCAGCGCGCCCTGCTCGCCGACTGGCTGCGGACCGCCGCCGCGCCGGTTGACGCCGGGGCCGCGGGCGGGTAGATTGCGCGTCCGCTTTACGCGAGGAAGCGGGACGTGGCGCAGCCCGGTAGCGCACCTGAATGGGGTTCAGGGGGTCGCGGGTTCAAATCCCGCCGTCCCGATTTCATAAACGAAAGC
>JBBSMO010000016.1:0-14301 GCA_038233155.1 Longimicrobiales bacterium | reverse complement strand
CTTGCCCGGGACGGCGCAGCTTCCCATTGCGGTAAACGACAACTGTGCGCCTCTGCTCGCCGGCGGGCAGCCGAACCCGCTGGGTGCGAACCTGGTGTCCTTCGCGATATTGGCCGCGTTGCAGAGCGGGCAGGTACGCGAGATCAACTGTTCGGATAACGCGCCGTTTCTGCTGAACCGAGCGGAATTGCAGATCGTATATGACCGCATCGGCCAGTACAACGCGGCGATCGAGGCCGCGGCGGTAGCAAATGGCTGGCTCTACGTAGATGCGGTCGAGGTGCTCGCGGGCGCGAACGCCACAATCCCCGCTTTCCGCTCGCTGCTCGAGCCCGCTCGCTTCAAGCTCTGCCAAGGCCTTTCGGCGGCTGCAACCCCCGGCGACTTCGCGGCGGCTGTCGCGGCCACCTGCCCCGCGCCTTCCGCAACGGGCGGGTTCGAGGAATTCTTTGGCTCGTTTCTTTCCGTAGACGCCGTGCATCCGAACGGTGCGTTTCACCGCTTTTTCGCCAACGCGCTCGTTCAGCGGCTCAACGCCAAGTATGGCCTCAGCATTCCTCCCGCGGGTTGACCCGCGGTTTCCGCGGCAGCGTCGGAGCGCCGCTACGGGCGGCCCCCGGCTCGCCACCTGACGAACCAGCCAATCCTCTGCCATGACGAATCCCGCCCCCGCGACTGCCGAAATTCCGCCGGGTATCGCCAAGCTGCTGCGCCGCTTCGGCACCCTGACCCCTGACATGAAACGGCAGGCGCTGGTTCAGTACGCGAACCGCCTGCCTGACCTCCCGGAGCGCTTCCAATCTCTAGATCCCGAGCAGTATCGGGTCCACGAGTGTATGACGCCGGTATCTTTGTACCCCGAGATCGTAGAAGGGAAGATGTTTTTTCACGCCAGGGTGCCCCGAGAAGCCCCTACGATCCGTGCGCTCCTGGCGATGCTGTTCGAGGCTTTGAATGGCCAGCCGCCCGAGACCACTCTGGCGATCCCGGCAACCTTCGTCCGCGAGGTGATGGACAAGATCGGGCTCGGCACGCGTGAAGCGGGGCTCAACGCGATGGTCGCGAGGCTGCAACGTGCAGCGCGCCTCGCGGCGGCGAACGGTGCGCGGTAAACCCGCACTGCCGGGCCTCGGCCGGCTGCGTGTGCATCACTCTTGCGGCGGACATGGCTGCACGCTCATCTTCCGCCCGCCGCTATGGCGTATAGGGGGTAGTGACGACAGACGCTGCCATCGACAACTGCCACCAAACTGACATTGCTGAGCACTTTGAAGCTTCCATCATCATCGCCCCGCCTGGCGACAATCGCGGTGCTTGCACTCGCAGGCACCATCTCTGCCGCCTGCGCACCCGATGCGGAGGGGGGGTTCGACAAGGTCGCAGACCGGGCGCAACCCTACATCGCCTCTCCCGCCATGCCAGACCCGCCCCCGGTGACCGCCAGCCTGCAACCGGCGGCCGCGGAAATCGATTTCGCCTCGATCAGCTTCCCCGCCGGCGTCTCGGCGGAGATGGCCGAAGAGGGACAGCAGCTATACGGGACCGTCTGCAGCGCTTGCCACGGCGCGGGTGGTGTGGGCGGCGCCGTAGCTCCCCCGCTCAACGACGGGGACTGGCTGAATATCTCAGGCGAATACGATGACATCGTCGGCATCATCCACTCGGGGGTCGCCAACCCTGTCGAGTACCCCGGCGTCATGCCCGCCTTGGGCGGGGGCAATTTCGATGATCAACAGGTACGTGCAATTGCCTCCTATGTCTACGCCCTCAGCCACCAGAGCGGAACATGAAGAAAGACGACGATGGGGCCGGCGGAACTTTCAATACGGTTCGGGACCGCTACGACCGGTGGGACGAAACGCGCCCCGAACCGGTTTACCGCGGGCCGCCGCAGGCTGTCCGGAACGAGGACAGCGGAATGGCGCGCCTTGTGACTGGAGCGGTCGGAATGGGGATCGGAGCTCTCCTGCTCCTCCTCTCTCTGTATTCGTTCTGGGTTTCGCTGCAGTGGGCCGGCGTCGCCCGGGGCGGCGCAGCCGTCGGGTACGGGCTGGTCGGCTTCTTTCTTCTCATCGCCGGCCTCGGCGGTCTGCTGGGTACCTACAACCACAACTTCCGCGTTTTCTCGCGCCCGCCGGCGGCGCCCCACTGAGCGGCGGCTGCCGGCCGCCAGCAGACTCCTGGCCCGCCGTCTGTAGCGCTTGAGACCGGCCTGGCGCACAAGAAGCTTGACAGTCGCGCGGGCCGCAGTTACGTTGAGCTTCCGCAGCGCTGTACCTGCTTTTAGGACTGCCGCCGTCGAGTTCTGCTCCGGCGTTTCCGCTTGATGTCGCCTTTCGGTTTGACGCTCCGCACGTGAAGCCTCTGCATATCCCGACAACCATTCCTGCCCGTCCGCCCAACATCCGGTAAACTTCCAGAAGATCTCGAATTTGTCTGCCGTGGGGGGCAAATACTCTGAACCAGAAGCCCACGATCAACTGCTACGGGTGCGGCGCATCGCGCCCGGCGCGCCATCAACACAGGAGTAGACAATGCGCACAACCGGAACGGTGAAGTGGTTCAACGACGCAAAGGGATTCGGCTTCATCACACCCAGCGATGGTGAGAAGGACTGCTTCGTCCACTACTCTGCGATCGAAGGCGGTGGCTTCAAGTCACTGGCCGAGGGAGACGAAGTCGAGTTCGACCTGGTAGACGGAGAAAAGGGGCCTGCGGCTGAGAACGTGAACCGCGTCGGCGCCTGACTCGCAGGAGCATCGCTCCCGTGGTACCCGAACGCCCCGGCGCGGCCTCCTGCCGCTCCGGGGCGTTCATTGTTTCCGGCGCTCAGAACTCGCCGATCATCCCGATTTCGGTTTCCAACCGGTAGCCGAGCTCCCGCTCGACCGTCGTCTGGGCGAGGTCGATCAGCGCCCTCACCTCTGCCGCGGTAGCGCCCCCTAGGTTCACAATGATGTTGGCGTGCTTGTGAAAGATGCCCGCGCCGCCGTGTACGTGCCCCTTCAAGCCGCACTGGTCTATGAGCCGCCCCGCACCAACCCCTTCGATCTTCTGGAAGATGGAACCCGCGCACGGGTAGAGCCACAAGTCGGGGTGGCGGTCATCGCGCCACTGCAGGTTCTCCCGCATGGTGTGCCGCAACTCGTCGCCCGCAGCGGGCACCAGATTGAAGGTCGCGCTCAGCACCACATCGTCCCGGTCGTGCAGAATGCTGTAATCGTAGCCGAAGTCGAAATACTCGCGGCCAACCCCGCGCCGCTCCCCCTCCTCCGTCAGCAGCTCCGCGGATTCCAGCACCTCCTCGATGAACACCGTCCGCTCCCGCTCGGGCGGCGGCGAGAGGAAGTGCAAATTTTGCCAGAGCGCGCCGCCCACTGTGCTAGGGATTCCCACGTAGTGGTGCAGCCCCCCCAATCCGCGCGCAACCGTCGCCTGAATCAGGTCATGAAAGACGGCCACACCGCTTCCCGCACGTACCCTGGTTTCGTCCAGGAATTCAATCCCCTCGGCTTCGTTTCGGATCACAAGCCCCCGGAATCCCCCGTCCCCAACGAGGATGTTGGCTCCCATTCCCAGCAAGAAAAACTCAATCCCAGATTCGCGGGCCGCGAGAATCGCTTCGGCTAGTTCCTCTTCATTTAGCGCGCGGTAGAACAGATCTGCGCGGCCGCCGATCTTAAAGGTGGTGTAGGGTGCAAGCAACACATCTCGCTCAATCCGGTCCTTGCCCAGCCGCTCTTCCAACAGGGCAGCAGGCGCTTCCAGCGACAATGTCATCAGGCGACTGCGCGGGTGGGGGTCAGGGTTCTCGGTCGTGGGGAGGGTGGAATTGCGCTTTGCGGTGCCCTCGGGTTCGCAAGGGAGGTGCCGCGCGAAAAGCGGAACTTTCCGCCCGCCGCCGTTTACGTATTTCCGGCACCGGAATTGCACCGTATGAATGGTAGCAAAGTCAATCGCCGCAACGACATACAAGACTGAGAGGCAGCACATGGCAAGCACGGTGAAATCATCCGCCAAAAGCGCGCGTTCCGTAGGGTTCGGCAAGACTCAGGCAGCTACCGTGGCCATCGCGGGTATTCTCGGGGCCGCATGGGTAGGGGGGACCGCGCAGGGGCACGTCCAGTATGATGCGAAAACCGGGGTATCCCTGGCAGCGGCCACAACCGTCGCGGCTGCCATTCCGGCCGGACCGGCGTGGGACCTGCCGAACTTGGATCACCCGCGCGTCGATTATTGGGTCGAACGCTTCACGACCGATAAGCGGGACGATTTCGGGCGCTTTCTCGAACGGAGCAGCCGGTACGCGCCGATGATCAGCCAGAAGCTAGCCGAGCGCGAGATGCCGCAGGACCTGATCTACCTGGCGATGATCGAGTCGGGGATGAACCCGAAGGCCTATTCGCCGGCGCATGCCTCGGGGATGTGGCAGTTCATCGAGGAGACGGGGGAGCGGTACGGTCTCGAGGTAAACCGTGCGGTAGACGAGCGCAACGATCCGGTCAAGTCTACCGATGCCGCGCTGACCTACCTGGGTGAAATGCACGAGCGTTTCGGCTCCTGGTATCTCGCGGCGGCCGGGTACAACTCGGGCGAAAACCGCGTTGGCCGCATCATGCGGGAAGAGACGGGCTCCGAGCGCGGGCACGAGGAGTCCTACTATGACATTTGGGACCGGCTGCCCCGGGAGACGCGGGACTACGTGCCGTTGATGATTGCAGCGGCACGAATCGCCAAGGAGCCGGCGAAATACGGCTTTGATGCGGTAGATTTTCAGGCGCCCCTCGCATTCGAGGAGGTGCCGGTAAATGCGGGCACGCCGCTGTCCGCGGTCGCCGCAGCGGCCCGTACCACGGTAGATGCGATCCGGGATCTGAACCCTCAGCTCAAGCTGGACCGCACCCGCAACGACAAACGGTCGCTGCTGCGGTTACCGGAGGGGACGCGCACCGCCTTTCTCGTCAATTGGCCTTCCGTACGCCAGGAGCGCACCTTTGCCGCGACAGATTACAAGGTGCGGCGCGGCGATGCCTTGCTCACCATCGCCAAGCGTCATGGGGTGAGTGTGGCTGAAATCCGCTCGGAGAACGACATCCGCGGCTCGCGCATCGTTGCGGGGCAGACTCTGCGGATTCCCTCGGCGCGCTGAACCCGCCGACGCGCCGCAGAGCGCCGGGCGCAGGCGCCGTCCGGGGCACTTTGCGTCGCAAGGCTCGCGCGTTATTGTAAAAGTTCTGCGGGCGTTGTGACGCCGCGCCGTTGCTGTTCGTCTGCTTTCAGTTGTGATCCATCGGCAGGGCGTTGCCCCGCAGGCGGGCTTGGCGGTATTGCAAGGTACTATTTTCCTGGCTGTCCTTATCATGAACGAAAACGTTCATCTCGCTCTTGACGGAGAACTGTCGCCCGCGGAGCTTTCGCTGCCGGAGCGGGAGCGGCTCGCTCGCTTGGACAGCGTCGTCGCCTTGGTCGCCGGACATCTCCGCTCCGCACCAGCGCCGGATTTGGCCGCTGCGGTGATGCGGCAGATTGCAAGTCCCCGTCCGGAGCCGTTCTGGAAGCGGGGGCTGGCGTGGCTCTGGAGCCCGCGGCCGATTCGCCTGTCGGTGCGTCCTGCCTACGGTTTTGCTCTGGCGGCGATCGCTCTTGTGCTGCTCCCGCTCAGTCTCGAGATGGGCAAGGTGACCCCTGCCGCGCCTGCCGCGGTAGCGGCGACCGCGCCCCCGGTTTATGTGCAGTTCCGCTTGGATGCCGAGAACGCTTCGACGGTGTCTCTGGCGGGCAGCTTTACGGACTGGAAGCCGTCCTACCGGTTGCGTGAAACGGCGCCTGGAGTTTGGTCTGTTCTCGTGCCCCTCGAGCCGGGGGTGTACGACTACTCGTTCGTCGTAGACGGGGACGAGTGGGTCGCCGACCCGAGTGCTCCCCAGGTGGATGACAGCTTTGGCGGCACCAACAGCCGCCTTTCTCTGCCGGCGCTGCGCGAAGCCGCATGATGCGGACTCCGGGAGCGTTGCTCCCGGCCGCTCTTGCTCTGGCGCTGCTGCAAGCCCCGGCTTTTTCCGCGCCCGGGTGGTCGCAGGGCGTGACGGTAGAGGTGGCTGCGGGGCAAGCGACGTACGAGCCCTTGGGCAGCGCCATCCGCTCGGGCGACGTCAGCCTCGGAATCAGTTCGGAGCGCGGCCCCTTCTGGGGCTATCTCAGCGCAGGAACGGGGGTTTCCGATGCCCGTTCGCTTTGGGGCGCCGGCGGAATCAGCGGCCTCATCGTATCTTCCGGCGCCCTCGAACCGGGGGTGGCCCTGGCTGCGCAAGCCTATTCCTACTCAGATACGGCTACAACGGGCAGCGGTGCGACACTTTCCGCGCTTCCTGGCATCGGTGCCGCGCTCGGGCCCTTGGCCGCCCGCCTGCAGTCGGGGCTGGTGCAGCACACCGACTGGTACGGTGACACCACTGTCACCCGCCGCGGGCATGATACGCAGGTGCTCTTTTCAGCCATGCGCGGCACGATCGCCGGCTCTGTGCAAGGACGATTGCTGCGCATTTCCGGCGGAGACTACCCTTACGCAGGGGTAACCGTTGAAGCAAGCCACAACTCGGCCGTCCTCTGGGCGGAGGCCGGTCAGTGGATGGCGGACGGCTTCAGCACGCCACGCCTCGGAATAGGGGCGAGCGTACGTCTGCCGAATGGGGTGCAACTGGGTGGAGGATGGGAGCAGGAGCCGGTAGATCCGCTCTACTTCAACCCGCCGCAACGGGGGTGGAGCGTGAGGATTAGCCGCACCTTCGGCGGCGGCAATGCTCTAGCGGCGTGGACCGAACACGCCGCGGACGGGCGGACCACCATCCGTATCCCTCAATCACACTCGGCAGCCGCCCCTTCGATATTGGGAGATTTCACTGCCTGGCAGCCCGTGCCGATGCGGCCGGAGGGCAGCTTCTGGTCGATCACGCTCGACATTCCGCCTGGCACCTACTACTACGGCTTCAATGACGGGAACGGCGATTGGTTTATCCCGCCCGCCTTTCCCCAGCAGGTAGATGATGGAATGGGCGGAAAGACCGCCCTGTTGGTCGTGGGTTGATGCAGTGCTTGTGACGCGGGAGCGTTCTGGCGCGTCTGTACTATGCAGCACACACATCCAGACGCCGGACATAGGATTTATGCGAACAGCAATCGTGCTCCTTTTGCTTGCCTTCTCGCCCTTGGCGGCAGGGGCGCAGAGCTCGGGCGCGGAGCAACGAATAGAAGCAGCGATGGGAGCCGTGCGAGCAGCGGGGCTGCCAGCGTCGCTGCTGCAGAGTAAAGTCGCCGAAGGGCGCGCGAAAGGCATATCGCCGGACCGCATCGCAGCGGCCGTCGAACAGCGGGCGCAGGCGCTGATCGGAGCGCAGCAAGCGCTCCAGCGAGTTCCCGGTGTGGGCAGCGCCGACGTTGCGGTGGCCGCCGATGCCCTGCAAGCCGGAGTGGATGTAGAAATCGTCCGCCAGCTTGCCAGCGACGCCCCCGCGAACCAGCGTGCCGTCGCGATCGCCGTGCTCACGCAACTGGTGAAGCAGGGAGTCCCCGCCGCGCAGGCGCTAGGGCGCGTCAAAAATGCGCTGAAAAAGGGCCCCGAAGCATTACGGACTCTTCCCTTGAACAGCAAGGGCGGCAACCCCAACGCCAAGGGCGCGGCGAAGCGCGGCCAACCCGATGCCAAGGCCGGGCAGGGGAAAGGCAAGCCGCCAAAAGCAGGCCCGCCGCCTGGCATTCCGCCCCCTGGCCGGGAACCGGGGAAGCGAAAGCCCGGCAAACCCGAGAAGCCTGGCAAAAAGCCACCCGGCTAGCCGGAACGCCGTGTTCGACCCTGCGACCCCCCCCTGCTCCCGCAACGGAGCATTTCGTGCACAGTGGCTTTCGCCAGCCCCGCCCGCGGCGCTGCACGCTTCCGGCTGCGACCAAGCCGCTGAACCCCCGCGTGTGACGCGGGTATCATCCGGCCGAGCCGCTACCGGGAGAACTTTCAATGATCCGTATCACAGAACTCGCCCGCGAGAAAATTGATTCGCTGGTTGAGGACGCCGTGGTCCAAGATCCCGCGCTCCGCATCGAAGCCGCGGAGCAGGCTGCGCCCCTGCAGGACAATTACGCCATCTCCCTGGTAGAACGCGAGGACCGGCAGAAGACGGAGATCGCCGTCAACGTAGACGGAATCCGCATCTTCCTCAACTTGGACACCTCGAATCTTCTGGCGGGTGCCGTCATCGATTGGAAGGAGGCCAATGGCGCATCGGGGTTCCAGGTCACGGATCCCAACCAGCGCAATGCCACCGCGGCCGCGCGCACAGGGTCACCCGTCTCTGGCGAGCTGGCGGAACGCGTCCACGAAGTCATTCAAGACTCGATCAACCCGCGGATCGCTGCGCATGGCGGAGCGGTGGAACTGGTAGATGTAGGCGAGGACAACAGCATCTACGTGCGCATGGGCGGCGGGTGCCAGGGGTGCGCCGCCTCCGCGGCAACGTTGCGTATGGGTATCGAGCGGATGGTGCGCGAAGCCATCCCGGAAGTGGGCGAGATCATCGACGTCACCGATCACACCGCGGGCGCCAATCCCTATTACTAACGCGACCAATAGCGCCGGCCCGGAATTCGGCGGCGTTCTACCTTGCATCTTCGGCTGTACACCGCTGCCCGGCTTGCCCGTGCGTTCCCCCTGCGTCCAATCGTGATGACAATCTCCCGGCTTGCAGTTGTGGTGCTGCTTGTACTCGCTGGCGGTCTCTCCGCGACGGGTCCTGTTTCCGGGCAGCAGTTCCCAGATCTGGGAAGTTTGGAAGCGCGCGCCGGGCTGTACCTTCCGCAGGATGCGGAAACCGGCTACGGCTTTTCCGTGGATGTGGATCTGGGCTATCTCAGCTCGCCCATCATCCGGGCAATTGCCGGTTTCAACTACTTCGCGGCTGATGTAGACAGAGAGCTGCCGGGCCAATCGGTGACGGGCTCGATTACCGCAGCCGGCGTGCGGGCCGGAGTCCGGCTGGACCCGTTCGGCGCGGGCGCGTTCACGCCCTACCTCGCAGCGTTGCTTACCGGCCACAGTGTGACGACAGATCCAGATGATGAGATCGACGCAGGTATCCTCGACGAGCTGTACGGGGACTTCGTGGTTGGTGCGGGCCTCGGGGCGGGCCTCACCTGGTCGCTCGATGAACGCGACCGCTACGCGCTGACCGCCGAAGGGCGGCGGGTTTTCGCTACCGATGTAGGGCATTGGGCAGCCGAGGCCGGCGTGCGGATCACGCCGCGCGGGCGCGGGGCGTATACGGAGAGACCGAGACCGGTAGCCGTGCCGCCCGTCAGGCCCGTGACTGAAGCGAGCGACCGCGAGCGCGCGGCGGCGGAGCGGGCAGCCGAACAGGCGAGGCGTGAGCGCGAAGAGGCGGACCAGGCAACGCGGGAGGCGCGGGAAGAAGGCCGCCGCGCCGCTGCGGAGGCCGGCCGGCTCCGCGAGGAGGCGGACACCCTGGCACTTGCCCGCGAACGAGAAGCCGCGGCGCGAGCCGCGGCGGAACGTGCTGCCGAACAAGCACGGCAGCAAGCCGAAGCCGCTGGCGAGGCCGCGCGCGAGGCCGAACAGCGTGCCGCGGCTGCGGAGAGGCGCGCCTACGACGCTCTGCTGGATCTGGACCGGCTGATCACCACCATCACGGAAGTACGCGAAACCGAACGAGGATTAGCGGTCGTACTGGGACAGGGACTCTTCGCGAGCGGGCAGGCTGCGTTGTCTTCACGCGCTCGCGACGAAGTAGGGCGTATCGCTGCGGTCCTGCAGCAGTTCCCAGACCGCACCATAGCAGTAGAGGGGCACACGGATGCTGTGGGCGGCGAGGTGGCGAACCAGCGGCTTTCGGAGCAGCGGGCAGAGGCGGTTCGGGCCGCGCTGATCGCTTCGGGCATCGAGCCCGTCCGCATTCAGGCGGCAGGATACGGGGAAAGCCGGCCCATCGGCGGCAACGATTCAGCTAAGGGGCGGGCACAGAACCGCCGCGTTGAAATCATCGTTATCGGAGCGCGACGGCCAGGAGAGTGACCGCGCTTCGGTAGCGTAAATCTAACCGGCGCGGCGCGTTTTCCCGCGCAAGAAGTCACGCATGATGTACTGCCCCAGCGTCATGGTGTTCGTAAAGTATGCCTTGCCGCGGGCAATCTGCGAAACTTGGTTCACGAAACCTATCAGGTAGGGGTCACGGGCTAACATGAAGGTGTTGATCAGGACTCCCGCCTTCCGGCACGCCGCCACCTCTTGAAAGGTTTCGCGCAGCACCCGCGGGTCCAATCCCATCGAGTTCTTGTAGACCTGCCCGTCTGGCATAGTAAGGGCAGAGGGTTTCCCGTCCGTGATCATCACAATCTGCCGCATGTCCTTGTTCTGCGCCAGCAGCAGGCGGCGGGCGAGCTTCAACCCCTCGGCGGTGTTGGTGTGGAACGGCCCTACCTGCGCGTGCGCGAGGCGGCTGAGCGGGATCTCCTCGGCACGATCGCCGAAGAGCACCACCCGAAGGGTATCTCCTGGGAACTGCGTGCGGATCAGGTGCGTCAACGCCAGCGCTACCTTTTTCGCGGGCGTGAAGCGATCCTCGCCGTATAGAATCATCGAGTGGCTCGTGTCCAGCAGCAGAACGGTCGCGCAGCTCGAGCGGTACTCGGCTTGGTGCACGTGCAGGTCTTCGTATTCGAGCGGGAGCGTTCCGTCTTCCCGCAACCCTTCGCGCGCTAGAGCACTCGTGAGAGTGCGGGGGATGTCCAGGTTCAGGGTGTCCCCGAACTGGTACTGGCGGCTGGCGGCAGCCGCTTCGGTGCCGGTGGCGAGGTGCGGGGTTTCATGCGCGCCAAAGCTCGAGCGCCCCAGGGCGCCGAGCAGTTGGCGCAGCGTCCGGTACCCAAGAAAATCCATCCCCTTTTGGGTGAGGCTGAACTCGACCTGCTGAGCGGCCGAGCGGGCTTCATCGATCTTCCCCTCGCCGGGCACCGGCTGGTGCCCGCCCGGCATGAGCGGGGTCTCGGAGACGTTCAGAAGCCCCTCTTCTATGAGGCGCTCGACTAGGCGGTCCAGCAGATCTGCGATTTGCTGCCGGACCTCGGCATCTCCGCTGCTCTGGCCGCGCAGCTCGGCGATCATCTCCGGGGTGAGCTGGCCGCTCTCGAAGAGCGCCCGGAGCAGGGCTTCCTTGAGTGCATCTACCGACTTATCCGCATCGTGAAACTCACCCCAATAGGGGTGGAAGTGATCGCCGCCAGCGAAGCCGCTCTGCAGCAGAAAATCGCTCAGATGATCGAGCAGCGACTGCAGGTTCATGGCGTCGGCCAGTTGGCCGGTGTACCGCGAGTAGTTGGTGAAGCGCATAGGTCCGCATTGGGCAAGGGGGATACGGCTTGGTTGCAGAGACCGGGCCAGCTACGGCGTTGGCGCGGCAGCCGGGGCAGCCCTACATTCCGCCCCGCCGCCCGCCGCCGCCTGGGGATGCGGCCCGCACTCTGAACCGATCTCTTTGAAGCTCGTTAGACCTTTCGCGCGATTGCAGCGGCGAGCAGCCCCGGCAGAACCGGCTTTGCTTCAGCGCGGACCCCCCGCGCAACTGCCGGGGCCGCCTTCCCGCCCTCCGGCAGCGCCATTAAGCCGGGCAGCCTTTGCGGCGCTCAGGCACCGGAACTTCCGGCTGTTCTGGTGGGGCCAGTTGATTTCGCTGACCGGCACCTGGATGGGAGCGACGGCGCAGGGCTGGCTGGTGCTCGAGCTCACCGACTCGGCAATGCTGCTCGGTGTCGTCACTACGGTAAGCGCGCTGCCCGTACTCCTGTTCACCCTGTATGCAGGGGTGCTCGCAGACCGGCACGACAAGCGCACCACCATCATCGCCGCGCAGTCCGCGGCATTGGTTCTCGCCCTGGCTCTGGCGGTACTCACTGGCACGGGCCGCGTCACCGTCACCTGGATCATCGCGCTCGTCTTCTTGCTGGGAACCGCGAGCGCCTTCGAAGTTCCGACCCGCCAAGCCTTCTTCGTCGAACTGGTGGGCAAGGAAGACCTGTCGAACGCTATCGCACTGAATTCGGCTGCCTTCAATCTTTCGCGAATCGTCGGGCCTGCCATTGCCGGCATCCTGATCGGCACGGTCGGCATGGCAGCGGCGTTCTATCTGAACGCATTCTCGTACGTAGCCGTGTTGGCGGGTCTGTTCGCGCTGAAGCTTCCTCCGGTACGACGGGTGCGCCCGACGGCGTCTGCCTGGCACACGATGACGGAAGGGTTCGATTTCATCCGGCGAGAACGGGTGACCCGTACACTAGTGGGATTGATCGCTCTCGCCTCCATTCTGGCATTTCCGTATGCGATGCTGCTGCCGGTATTCGCGCGCGATGTCCTCGCGGCGGGCGCCCCAGGGCTTGGGTTGCTGCTCTCCGCCGCCGGCGCCGGCGCACTGGCCGGCGGGATCACGCTCGCGGCCACGGCGGACCGCATCCACCGCGGCAAGCTGCTCATGGTGGCCATGCCTGCTTTCTCCCTCTTGCTGGTCGTGTTCGCCCTGTCCCGATCGTTTCCTCTCTCATTGGCGCTCCTCGCTCTGGCCGGGTTCGCGATGATCCTCAACAACGCAACCGTCAACGCACTCCTCCAGTCGCTTGTTCCCGACGCGCTTCGGGGAAGAGTAATGAGCGTGTACGTCTTCATGTTTCTGGGGATGGCTCCGCTTGGCTCGTTGCAGGCGGGGGCGATGGCGGCGTGGCTCGGCGCGCCGGCAGCATTGGCATTGGGAGCCGGGCTGCTGTTCGTGATCAGCCTGCTCGTGCTATTCTCGGTGCCCGAGCTACGCGCTACCCGATAGCGCACCGAAGTTTTCTGCGCCCCTTGTTGCTGATACGATCCGGATGATACTTCCCAAAGAGGGCCACGAGCCAGCCGATGTTGCGCGGCATTACGAGCAACTCGACCCATTTTACCGCGAATTGTGGGGCGAACACCTCCATCACGGCCTGTGGCTGCCCGGCACAGAAACGCCGGGGGAGGCCGTGCTGCAACTGTCGCGGTTCGTTGCGGAGCGGGCCGGGATCGGTCCCGGGACCGAGGTCTGTGATGTCGGCTCCGGCTACGGGGCAACCGCGCGGCTTCTTGTCGATGAGTATGACGTGCGGGTCACCGCGCTTACCGTCACCCCCGCGCAGTTCGAATACGCGCAGAGTGTGGAGCCGGGCGCCTCCAACCCGCGGTATCTGCTGCGCGCTTGGGAGGACAACGGCCTTGCAGACGAAAGTTTCAGCGCGGTGATCGCCATCGAAAGCACTGCCCACATGGCCGACAAGGCGGGTGCGATTGGCGAAGCGTGGCGCGTGCTCCGGCCGGGGGGGCGGCTCGTGATCTGCGCATGGCTTTCACGCGAAGCACCCAGCCGCTGGGAAGAACGCCATCTGCTCGAGCCGATCTGCCGTGAGGGGCGCCTCGCTGGAATGGGCACGGAAGGCGAATACCGGAACTGGCTTGGCAGTGCGGGGTTCGCCGTGGAAGCCTTTGAAGATCTGAGCCGCCGGGTGGCGCGGACGTGGTCGGTATGCATCCGCCGCGCGGTAGTTGGGGTAGCGCGGAAACCAGCGTACCGGGCGTTTCTGCTGAACGCGAAGAACCGGGATCGCGTATTCCCCCTGGCCATGCTGCGGATTCGGGCAGCGTATGCTGCGGGTGCAATGCGCTATGGAGTGTTCACCGCACGCCGTTCGTGATCGGGCACCTCGATGCGCCGTGGTCCCCCGCTGATGTGGCGGCGGTGCGCGAGCGTCTGCTCGCGTGGTACGACGAGCAGCGCCGGGACCTTCCATGGCGCGGCGCTCCCGGCGAACGCCTGGATCCCTACCGGGTCTGGCTCAGCGAGGTGATGCTGCAGCAGACGCGCGTCGAAACGGTGAAGGCGTTCTACCGGCGATGGATCGAGCGCTTTCCGGATATTGAATCGCTGGCGCGGGCCCCGCTCGAAGAGGTGCTCAAGGCTTGGGAAGGGTTGGGGTATTATTCCCGCGCGCGCAATCTGCACAAGGCAGCACGAGAGGTAGCGGCGCGGTACGGCGCGGCAGTGCCGGCAGATGCGGCGACGTTCCGGCAGCTTCCGGGGGTTGGCCGCTACACTGCGGGCGCCGTGATGTCCATCGCATTCGGCCGCCCCGAGCCTGTTGTTGACGGCAATGTACGGCGCGTTTTCGCGCGGCTTGGGAATGCCGCCGATCCCAAAGATTCCGATCTTTGGGCCCGGGCCGGGCAACTGGTCCCCG
>JBBSMO010000015.1:0-14384 GCA_038233155.1 Longimicrobiales bacterium | reverse complement strand
TCGCGATCGGCGGTGCGCTTCCGTGGCTGCGGGATCGATTCCATGTGCTGTTATCCCGCATCACCGTACGAGCACCGACCGTTCAGGTGGAGAAAGCGCTGTTCGCGACCTTTCTCCTCGGCGTCGCCCTCTTTGCCGCCGTAGGGAGCGCGGCTACGTCGTACAGCCTCAAAATGCTGACGGTGGGGGATGCGGAGTGGCGGTGGGGCGGGTACCGTGGCAATCCGGATTGGGTCGCCGCCGCCAGCGTACTGGGTCCACGGGTCCGGAAGGCGGACGTCGTACTTGCATCGTACGAAATCACGGCGCTTTACGGACTGGGTCAAGTGGATTACCTCTTTCGACGGGTAAGGGGAGGGGCGGGCCAGATGCCGGAATTCGGCCTCAGCGGCAAGACGCGGGTGCCGATCATCAGCACTCCGGAATCCCTCGCCAAGGTCATGAACTGCAACGCGAGCGGACTGGTCGTGATCGAGCGGACGCACTGGCGCAAGGAAGTGTTCGTCACCCCGGCCGCGGTCGACTACCTCGAGGCCCACACAGCGCAGATCCCGCTCCGGGAAGGATGGCGGCTGTATGCCTACTCCTGGACCGGGCGCGGCGAGCAGGCCGGTAGCGAACGTTGCTCTTCGCTGCTTCCGTCGGCCGAGTAGTCGAAAATGCGCGGGCGGTGCCCGATCAAACTAGCTCGTCGCCTGTCGCTTAGCCCACCGCTACCGTGGCCCGGTCCGGGGTTGCGTGCAGCGGGTGTCGTGTGTACAGATACCAGACGAAGCCCGCGAACATCGGTGACCAGAGCACAACCGAAGCGAAGTCGTCAATCCCCCCGAACATGGTCGGAAGCGTCACAAAAATGATCCAAACGAAGAGATAGAATCCGTTTTCCCTCGGAAGTGCCAGCGCCACATCGTGGCTGCGGAACCGGCGGTTGGCGAGCACCACCCCGACGAAACCGACGAGCGAAAGGAAAAGCGCAAGCGCTTCCAGCTTGGTACCCGGTTGATACTGCCAGTGAGAAAAGCTGTTGCCCACAGTGATCAGTCCGGCTGAAAGGAGCAGGACCAGAGTTGCCAAGGCATCGTCTCTAAAGGTCGCCAGCACATCCCCGAAAAAGTAGAAGATCGCGGCGAGACAGACGAACCCCTGCCCTATCACGTCCAGAAGTTCCTCCGGTGTGAGCAGGGGCGTTACGACCGGGGGGATCAGAGCCGCAACGGCTTCATGCTCGTGCGCGAAATCCACAACGATTCCCCCGAACATCACTCCGAACCCAATGCCGAGTAGAAGGATGACCAGCCACGCGCGCTCACGCGCAAGGAAGAGCAGCGTTGCCCCCAGAACCAACGGCCCGAACAAGAGCTGCACGTTCTCCGTAATCATATTGCTTTCCGCCAGATACAGAATCGTGCTGAGCAGCAGAAACCCGAGACTCGCCCGAAGGCGCGAGATCTCGCGCGCCCGAGTGTATGCCGCGATCGCGAGCAGAACAATCAGAAAGAGATAATACTTGGAAAGCTGCTCATACACACGGTATTCGGAACGCAGATCGAGCACGCTCCGGATCATTTCATGAATCGGCGACTGCAGCGAGGCCAGGAGCAGGAAAAGGGCCCAGAAACTGATGAACACTCCGGCCTGCCTGCGGAACAGTTGCGAACTCTGCATTGCGCCTTTCTTGAAGCGGGAAACTGAGATGCCTTTCGGATGCAACGGTTCTCGGTCACGGGCCACCTGCGGGACGCAATCGAAAACGTGACCGCCCGCCCGGAGATCGCAATCACTACATGCTACAGCGTGTGACTTGCCCGCACCTCACAAGTTGCCGCGGGTTCCGCCCGGACTGCCCCTGGTTCCCACTGCCGCAACCGTCCGAGAACTCTGGTCGCCGTGCCGGCGAGTGCACGCACAATATCAGCCATGAACGTTTTAGCCCGGTACTCAAGCCGTTTCAGATGCTGCAAGGGCACGGGGTCGTAGAGCAAGCTGTATGACCTTAGGCCGATTAGCGGCTCCCATAAGTGCGAGTACGTCTTTTTGCTTCCTACGGGGATCTCCGCGGGAAAGGCGTACGGCATGCCGTGTACGCTGGGGCTATCCTCGAACGGGCCCGGATCTCCGGGATACGGGTACAGGAACCTCAAATCGATAAATTTAGGTCCCTCGCACCGGTCGATGATGATGTTGCCGGGCGAGAAGTCACCACAGAAGTCGCCCGCGGCGTGAGCCTGCTGAACCGTTTCGAGGATCTGCTTTGCGAACCGCAGCGGGAGCAGGCGTCGAGTGTTCGGCTCATCACGAACGATGTCCTCATAGTAGGGGATGAGGATCCAGTTGTCACCGTGGTCGAGAAGATCCGGCATCGCGGTGAGAAAGCTCAAATACTCCCTCGCGACCATTTGTTGCTGAAGGAACTGCTCCCGGCCCGGACGGAAGGTTTTCCGAACGGCGAGCCGGCCCTTATGCTCGACCCTCCCACCTTGGTGTGACGGCCCCGCTTGAAGCAGTGGAGGACCGGCTGCGGTGTTCGGTAGCTCTCGGTCACCGTGTCGATTTTAGCAGCCAGCTCCGCGACGTTGGCTCCCAGCAGTGATCTTGCATAGGCCCGGGACAGGCACGGGTCCGGAATCGCCAGCAGGTACCGAGCGCGCTCCCGCTCCGGGCGTCCGCGGTTTGTGCGGCCGTCAGGGGGAAAGAGCATTCCGAGGATGCGAGAATTTTCCAGCGCGGGATGTTGCTTTCGCTGCTCGGGAGACGGAGTGAGCGGATCCGGATCGACGGCGAAAACCGCCAGCCCGCCCTCGCCGAAGGTAGGTGTGTCCTCCGCCGCGATCCAGCCTTCCTCCCCGCGGTCAGCAGTCGCGGCTACTTCGTCGGTTCGGCCGATACGGAACGTCTCGGGCACAACGAAACCGCGACGTTCGATGTAGCGCAACAGATCTTCGGCAAGCCCCGCATCGAGCGCGTCCGACCGGATCAGAAAAAGCGCCGACCGCTCCGTTCCCGGCAGCAGCTCTGTGCGCCCTCCACCCGAAGCGCCCTCCTCCGCAACCTGCCGCGGTTCGTTGTAACAGAGGTCATTCCCCGGAGTGTGTGTACGATCGAACTGCCAGAAACGCAACTTATTCGCTGCTCGCGAAGAAGCAAAGGGGAGGTGCTCTGATCCATCACAAAGCCGCGGCTGGTCCAACTCGCTATCCTTCTGTGATCGCGATCGATGAATCGATTGTGACGTAGCAGGGCCCGCGGGGGCCGTCCGCCGAGCTGCGCTCCCTCCAACCCGCAGAACAGATCGGCAACGATCAGCGGCGCACCCGGCCACCGCCGGCGCTTGTCCCGGCGGCGCAGCGCGTTCCGGAGGGTTTGCAGTCGGGGGTCCTGTTGCAGCTCCGCGGCGAACTTTTGCGCACGCCGGCGTGCTGCTCGTTTCTCGCTTTCTCTCGTCGCCATTTCTCGCCTTCGCGGTGTCCGGCCCTACCCCGTTCATGGGATCCCCCGGCGTCGTGTCGCCGCTCAGGGTCCGTTCTTCCACCGCTGGTACGGAGTTTCGGTGCGCCGGCGCGCGCTACCCCCGTCGCCAGCGGCGGCGTCCCGGAGCAACTCGTCTCCCCCGACCGCGGAGCACGCTTTGACGGCGTCTCCCCCTCCGGTTCCACGTTCCACCGCGGGGGTTTCCGCCGGCGGAAGCACCGAACCCCACCCCGCGCGCCATAGGCGGAATAAATAGCGTCAGCCGCGGTATTGTTTCAGGTTGCCGAGCGCGCGGACCTTCCCCGCCGGCGTCGTGGGACCGGCGCTCAACCTGCCGTGAAAGCGGCACCGTCCGTTGCGGAGCGCCGCGGCATGGCACGGCTCGCCGTCGCGCTTCCGCCGGGCACCGCAGCGGGGCGTCTTCGGCTTGGAGCTTGCCACCGGGGGTGTCACACCTGCGGCACGGAGCACCGCGTCCAGGTCCCGCAGCAGTGCTTCGAGGTCAAGCCCCTCCAGCGGGTCCGGCACGATCTACGCCTCCCCGTCCAGCTCCGCCAGCGCGGTCCGCAGCGCCGGCAGGATCGTCGCGGGCAGGATCAGACACTCCCCCGGCGTGCCGGGGCGCCACGGGGAAGCGTCGGGCCAGGCGACCGCCAGGTGCAGCGTGTGCGGCTCGCCGCCGGGGGTGCGGTAGATCCCCAGGCGCAGCAGCCGTCCGCCGGGAAGCGGGACCTCCACCACGTCCAGGGTGTGCCGTGCGGGGGTCACAGCTCCCTCCACTGTTCGGGTGTGGGGGTGTCGGCGTCGTCCTCGTGCTCAATGGCCCACCTTTCGAAGGAGGCGCACTCTGCGTCCCAGCGACGAGCGGCGTGCTCCCAGGCGTACAGCACCGCGTCCGCGGCCTGCTCCGCGGCCCGCTGGTCTGCCACGTCGCCGGAGCCCTCCCAATCCGCCAGCGTTTCGAGCAGCCGAGCGCTCGCCGGCTCCACCATGTGCCAGGCCGGCGGCCAATGCCCCAGCCCTTCCGGGCTCGCGCTCGCCACGGCCGCGGTCAAGCGGCGGCACAGCTCGTCAGCCCATGCACGGCGCTGCTCCGGCGAGAGCTTCGGAGGGGCGATCTCACGTTCAGAATGCGCCGGTTGCGCACTGTCAAAACCGTCAGAAGGGCGTTTATCGCCCCCGGCAGAACCTTCGTCAGTTTTGGCAGTGCCTCCCCCGCACGTTTGCACGGAGGATTCGAGCCGCTCCAGCTCGTCCAGGAGAGCCGCGTACCCGCTCATCCCGCCACCTCCAGCCGCGGGTTGATTCGGTGGAGCACCTTCGGGCGCCCGCCGGTGTGCTCCTCTTCAATGCGGAGCCAGTCCAACCCCTCCAGCAGCTCCACCGCGGGCCCCGCTTCGGCTGGCGTGGCGAGTCCGCTCCAGCAGTTGCGGTACACGTCGCGGAGCGTGAAGCCGTCCGACACCTCCCCGGCGCGGTCCCCGTCTACGTGGACGCGGTGCAGGGTGCCGTCCGCGTTGAACGGCGCCGTGGTGCGCAAGCCCGCCGCTTCCATTGCGGCGCGGAACGCGGCGATGGGATCAGCGGTGATCATTCGGCCGGCTCCTTCCGCCAGCCGCCGGGGAGCGCGGCGCCGCCGCCGCCTATCCACGCTTCGAGTGCTGCGGGGTCATACGCCACCGCCCGCCCCAGCTTGACGTGCGGAAGCAGATTCTCGCGGCACATTTCGTAAACGCGCGCCTTCGTCCGCCCCAGCCGCTGCGCAACCTGCTCCGCGCTGATTAGTGCCCGTTCGTTCGTTGCTTGCATGGATGGGCGCCACGGAGTTACGGCAAGTTGTCGAAAGAGCGGCGCCCGCCCTCCCGGCGGACGCGGTCGCGGCGGCCGTGCACCACCGCCTCAAAACGGGCGGCGTGCTGAACCCCGCTGCGGTCCGCGAGTGTGTCGAACTCGCCGGTACGATTGCCGAGTTTCGGGAGCGGGACGCGCCGGAGGGGCGTTCCCTGGCGCCGGAGGGGCGTTCCCCTTTCGCAGAGCTTACGGAGCGGCAGGCACTCGCCGCGGTGGAGGGATGGGTGCGGCAGATCCGCAACGGGTTGTTCGGCGCCACCGATGCCCCATTCGCGGTGGACCGGTACCCGGAAGCTGTCGCACGGCTCGAAGCCGAAGACGAGCGCACGCGCAACCCGCCGGCGCCGGAGGAAGTCGCGCGTCTGGACGAAATAGCAGCTCAGATCCATGCGCTCGGGCTCGAAGCTTCCGCCCTGGACGGGGGCACCCATTCCCATGTGGAGCGGACGGCGTTCGTCCGTTACTGGCGCCCCGAAGTCGGCAACTTCGGCTCCCTTTCAGTCGGGCGGGGGCGGCCGGAGCTGAACGCCCTCGTGCGTGGCGCGGTGGAGATCGCGGAAGCGACCGGGTTTTCGCAACCCGGCGTAGTGGGATATCTGCTCTGCGGGCTCCCGCCAATCCTGCCGCGGCTCCGGTTCAGCAGACGGCGGCAGGGTCACAACCTGCCCACCGGGGGCGGGTTGCTTCGGGAGCTGCTGGTGATCGAGGTGGAAACGTTCAGCCCTTCGGAAGCGGAGCTTCGTTCGATACTGCGGGCGGTGCGGGAGTCACAGCCGGAGAAGCCCGAAGACGAGGCGCTCCGTCGGCTGGTGGCGGAGTGCGGCGGGGTTCCCGATGCCGCGCCCCGGCGTGCCGCGAATTCTCGCGCTGCGCCCACGCGGCTGTACCGGCCAGGCAGCTCCCGCACGATACCGGGCAGCAGAAAGCGGATGTCGGGCTGTCGCACCCCGGCCGCAGGTGGGACCGCGCCCGGGGGTAGTTCATCACCCGGCCGCTCCCCATAGCTGGCTGCGTATCGCCGTCGTTATATTCCAAGGGAGGCCACGTTCCGACGCGGACTTCCTTTTCCTTTCCTCCCGATCCCACTCCCTCTGTCCATGGTCGATGGGTTGCGCCTGCGCCTGCTCGAGCGGGAAATCGAGTTGATGTCACACTTCGCCCTCATCGTTGCGGACGATCTGGATGAGGCCGCCGAAGGAGATCGCGTAGCCGAGCTGCCCGTACTGATGCAGGCGCTGATCGCCACCGCGCTGAAGATTTCGCACCTGCTCTGGCCGTACGGGCGCCGGGCTACAGACAAAATCAGCGTGGACGAGGCGGGCGAGATCCGTTCCCGTCTCAAGGTTACCGAAGGATTTCCGCTGTTGCCAGACAACCTCGCACCGCTCGTGCCCTGCCTGACAATGTCGCGGCAGGAACTGCTCGGGGCCATCGACATGCGGGAGCGCCGCGTTGCCGCCGACGGCAAGCACGTACCCATCGACCCGCTGATTGGCGCGCTGGCGGAGGTTCGCCATGCCGTGGGCGCCTGAATGGCAGTGCGGGTGCGGGCCGCGACGATGTCCGAACCGAAAGGCCGCTGACCCGGAGGGGATCAGCGGCCTTTGAACTGCGGGGATCAGGAGCAGAGAAACAACGCCGCCCGATCAGGCTTCTGCGGGAAGCATGACCCCGAGCACCCGTTCCATCGCCATGGTGTGGCTGCAGACGCCGTGGCCGTGAAAGTAGCCGCAATCGCACTTCCACCCGTCGTCTCCGTACTTCATCGAGTGGCTGCTGTTGACGCCGTCGAACTCGACAGTGAGCTCGCGAATGTGGATCCGCTCCGGCTCATCGGCATATTGCCGGGCCTTGTAGATCTTGTTCGCCATCCCGGATTCGAGCATCACATCCCTCCGTCACGGGTACAAAAAAAGCGCCCTCGCACATAGTGCGGGACGCGGTCTAACCGGCCCAACCAACCCTCGTCAGTATCTGCCACGCCCTGTGGTGACATCTTCCTCCTGTGTGGGAAAACCGAGTCTTCCACACCATACCCAAGGGCGGCGGTGGTGTCAAGTACGAGGCGCATTCATTCGGGGCGAGTGCCGCCTACAGCCGGGTCGCCCTTGCTCGCCCCGCCCCGTTCGTGGATCACCACGCCCGAGGAGTCCGGCCGTTGCCCGCTGGATGAATTCGTGCGATGCTGCTCGGATTCGGGCACTCCCGCCACTTTTTGGCCGCCTTTGGCTGGTGGCTTGTCCAGCCCCTCATCCGTGAGCCCGGGCGCGTTGAAGTCGGGCCCGCCGCCGGGAGCATCGGAAAAACCAGCCTCTTCGAAGTTTTGCTCGCCGAGCGGGTCCTGGTTCTCGATCTCTTCGGGGTCGAATGCCGGGTCTACATTGCGGTCTGCCATTGGGCTCCTGGGTGATGGTGGGCGGCCGGTCGAAGCGTGGCGCATAGCGGCCGCTGTCTGCTATGCTTGGGCTGAAACGGAGGTGCCAGAAGCGTACCACCGCGCGCGGCAGTTGCGAAACCGTACGGCGCTACCCCACACTTCACCTTCCGCGCGGGCACAGCCGGCCGGACCCTCTGAACCCCGCAGGGGATATTGCGATGGAAAACCGAATCTTGTCTGACCGCGACCTGTGGATGCTGGCCGCTGCCGGTCACCTGGGCTTGCGCGGTGCCAACTTGGAAGGAGCGAATCTCGAGCGCGCGAATTTAGAGGGAGCCGACCTCGAGCGGGCGTGCCTCGCGGGAGCGAAACTCTCGGGCGCCACTCTCAAGGGTGCCAACCTGTCGGCCGCGGATGCCGGCGGCGTCGAACTCAAGGGAGCGATCCTCACCCGGACCATCCTCACCGAGGCGTATCTCAAGGGCGCGCAAATGTGGAGTGCACATTTGGAAGGAGCCGTTCTCGAGTGGGCATTTTTGGAAGGGGCGTTTCTCGAATGGTCGTACCTCAAGGGGGCCCAGTTGACCGGAGCGTACCTGAAGGGTGCGAACCTCACCGGCGCCGACTTGGAACGCGCGCACCTCAAGGGCGCCAACTTGACAGGTGCCTACCTCAGAGGCTGCGAACTGTCTGGTGCGAACCTCGAATCTGCTATCCTCGAGTGGGCTCATCTGGCCGGTGCCAACTTGAGCGGTGCAGATCTGCGCGGTGCCAACTTGACCGGGGCGGAGATGACGGGGGCGATTCTCGAGGATGCCAATCTGTCCGGCGCGCGCTTTTCCGGCGCGGACCTCACCCAAGCCGATCTGACTGGAGCAACGTTGAGCGGTGCCGACTTCGAGCGAGCCTCGCTCGACCGGAGCAAGCTCAGCGACGGGCAGCGAGGCGAACTCGGCATGGGCCCGGCAGCGGGTGCCGAGGGAGTCGCCTGAGCAGTTACGATGGACGTTTATTTGCCGCACGCCCTGCCGAGATTTATTATCCCGTGGTCGCCGCGTGCCGGGTTTCGCCCCGTGCTTTGGCCGGGCGCCGGCACAGAGCGCAGCTTCCGTCACCCCGCTGTTCATGTCGAGACCCACAGCAGACCCCGGCGCAGTTCAGGCGTATGTGGAGGGGCGGCGGAACCGCATCTTCACCCGGTGCGAGCGCCCGCTCGCGTCCCCAGCCCTCGAGGCGGAGCTGCCCGAGCGGCAGCTCGGGCATCTGCGGCGTGAGGCGGAGGACCTGTTCTGGAACGAACTGTCATGGGAGCAGCTCACGGACGAAGAGGCCATCGGCGGCGGTCATCTCACGGAGCTCGTCTTCCCCGCCTTTCTCGCCTTTGTTGATGGCCTCATCGGCTCGCCCGCCGAAGCGGCCGCACGGCCCCGGCCGGACGCCATCGAAGCGATCCTCACCTTCCTCGGCGAACGGCACGGCGCCTTCTCCGCAGATCTCGATGCAGGGGCGGACAGCCAGCGAATCGTTTGGGCACGCGCCATGACCGCACACCTTACGGATCTCGTCCTCTACCGCCTCTACGGGCTCGATAATGTGGAACGCGAGCAGTTGGATCTCGCGTAAGCGCGTCCGCCTGCCGCGCCCGCTCCGGCCGCGGCCGGGTCATCCCTACTTCGCCGGCGGGCCCCTCCTGATCGCTCATCGGGGGGGTGCCGCACTCGCGCCCGAAAATACCCTCGAAGCCTTCCGCCAAGCACTGGAATGGTGGAATGCTGATATTCTCGAGCTGGATGTTCACGCTTCCCGCGACGGGGAAGTGGTGGTCATCCACGACAACACTGTCGACCGGACCACGGATGGTGCCGGGCGCGTCAATGCACTGCCCCTTGCTGAACTGCAGGCGCGAGATGCGGGGTACCGCTTCGTGGCCGATGGGGGCCGTACCTTTCCCTATCGCGGGCAGAACATCCGGATCCCCACCTTGCGGGCTGTGTTGGACGCATTCCCCCGCGCACGCGTGAACATCGAGATCAAGGCGCCCGATGCGCGGGCGGGGGTTGCCGCCGTCATCCGCCAAACGGGCTCGAGTGGCCGGGTGCTGATCGCCGCGGGTCGCCTGCGCAACCGCCTGCGCATCCCTAGCATCGGGAGTCCGACGAGTGCGTCCCGGGAAGAGCTCTACCTGTTCCAGCTTTTCCAGCGCGCCGGGGCGGGGCGCATTGTGCCGCTGTTCACCGACGCGTTGCAGATGCCCGAGCGTCATAATGGCCGCCAGGTGCTGACGCGGGGATGGATCCGGACCGCCCGCGCGCGCAACGTGCCCGTGCACGTCTGGACGATCAACGAAATGGCGGACAGGCGGCGGCTGCTCGAGTGGGGCGCCCGCGGTATCCTCACGGACCGGCCCGATAGACTGGCGGCTCTGCTCCACGACGTTGCCGGGCGGCCAGACGCGCCGGGACCCCCGCCGGGCGCTGCTCCCCCGGCTGTGGAATGCTTGTTGCGCCTCTGATGGGCTATTCAGCCCGACTAATCCCGAGACACTTTTCGGAGGAACGATGGCGGCATACGACCGGCAATGGCGCCCGCACGCAGCCCCACAACGCTACGACATGCCCTATCCGCCAGGGGGGCGGCCGGGCCCGGAGCCCAATGCCGCTGTTGAGTTCGAGGGACGCATGGGCAGCGGCATCTACGGTCCCGCGCGCTACGGCCTCGGTCCCTATCACCAGCGGCTGCGGGCCCGCCGGCGCCCCGATGAAGACCTCCGAGAAGACGTGGAAGATGCGTTGTTCTACGACACCTGGGTGGATGCGGAAGCAATTACCGTCGAGGTCGATGACGCCATCGTTACCCTCAGCGGCGAGTTGCCAAGCTACGAGGAGATTCGGTTTGCTACCGACGACGCGTGGGATGTCGACGGGGTGCGCGGAGTGCGTACCAAGCTTTCCATCCGCAGCCGCTGACCCGGTTTTCTACACCGGTGCCGGGCGGCCACCGCGCCCGCGCCCGCCTGGCAGCCCTGGCCGGTGAACCGCCGGCGAGACGCGAAGTTGGTTCCGCGCTTTCTAACTGAGTGTGAATCGCTGGGCCTGCTGAACCCAAAGGTGCGGGTGATGGTCGCTTTTTCAGGCGGTTTGGATTCGACGGTGCTGCTGCACCTGTTTCGCTTTCGGGCAGGGGTGAAACATCTGTTGGCTGCACACTTCGATCACGCGGTGCGCCCCGCCAGCCGCGCCGACGCGGCGTGGGCGAGAGGACTCGCCCGGGCGTGGTCCATCCCGGTCGTCAGCGGCCGTGCCACGGACCCCCCCGGGAATGAGACCGCCGCCCGACGGCAGCGTTGGGAGTTCCTTCGTGCTTCCGCGGCCGGTGCGGGCTGCACCCTGGTAGCGACTGCCCATCATGCGGATGATCAGGCCGAGACCGTGCTATTCCGGGTGCTCCGCGGCACCGGCATTCACGGTCTAACGGGTATTGCTGCGTCGTCGGCCGGCGGAATTGTCCGGCCGCTCCTCCCCTTTTGGCGGCGGGAGCTCGAAGAATACGCGGCGGCCCGCGGGCTAGCCTGGCGTGAGGACCCGACCAACCGTGCGGGGGGAAACGCGCGGAGCCGCATGCGCGCGGAGCTGATCCCGTGGGTGGAAGAGCACCTGGCGCCCCGTGCGCGCAACAGCCTCGTCAACCTTGCCGCCGTTGCCGCCGGCGAAAGGGCCGCCTTGCGCGAGCTTCTGGGCCCTGTGGCCGATCAGGTGGTGCGCCAGGAGGGAGACGATGTGCTGATTGCGCGCGATGCACTGCGTGCCTGCGGTGCCCCCGTGGCGGCCCTTTTGGTGCGGGATGCTCTCGGCCGGTGCGGCGCAACCTTGTCTCGTGCCGGAACCGAGAATTTTCTGCAGTTTACTACCCGTGCCCGCAGTGGTGCCCGGCGGCATTTGCCGGGCGGTCTGCGCGCTACGGCCGAGTTCGGCCAGGTGAGGTTGCACCGCCCCCCTGAACCCAAGCTTGGGAGACCGCTCGTCTGGGACCCTTTCGCGGGCGCGGCCGGCCACGGTGCATTGGAATGGGAACTCGCGGGGCGCCGGCTCCGCGTACATTGGGAGCGGAGAGCGGGAGCCGTCGCCACAAACCCGCTGCAAGCCGGGGAGACCGCGATATTCGCGCTACCTGGATTGGTGCCCCCCCTCACCTTGCGCGGCTGGTTGCACGGCGACCGGGTGAGTACCGCGGGCGGAACCAAGCGCCTGAAGAAGCTGTTCGTCGAGTGGCGGGTTCCGCGGTCTCAACGTTCGCGCGTTCCAATCCTGGCGGACGGTACCGGCCGTGTTCTCTGGGTAGCGGGCATTCAGCAGGCCGCCGGGACCGAGCCCGGTACGGGCGCGGAAGGACATCTTTTTCTCAGGGTTGCGGATGATTGATTCCGAGCAGATCCTGCTCCGCACGGGTGGCCGTAAACTTGAACGAATCGTTTACACACCGGAGCAAATCGCTGCTCGCGTTCGCGAAATGGGCGAGGAGATCTGCCGGGCATATCCCGATGGAGAGGATCTGCTCGTGCTGGGGCTGCTGAAGGGATCGTTCATTTTCGTGAGCGACTTGGTGCGCGAAATTGCGCGGCCGTTGCAGGTAGACTTTGTGGTCGCAGCCAGCTACGGCACCGGAACGACCAGCTCCGGCGAGGTGCGTCTCCTCTACGATCCCGAAGCGGAGATCGAAGGGCGGCACGTTCTCCTGGTCGAGGACATTGTCGACAGCGGCACTACGATCAACCGTTTGATCCCGATGTTCGAGAAGCGGCAGCCGAAGTCACTCGAGCTCTGCGCGCTGCTTCACAAGCGCATCGCGCCTGAACTTGCCCTCGAGCCACGGTGGACCGGGTTCGATGCTCCTCAGGAGTTCCTGATCGGCTACGGGTTGGACCATTCGGAAGATTTTCGTAATCTTCCCTTTATCGCCAGTTTATAGCACTCACCGTTTGGCAGGTCCGCTACGCGCAGGGGCGGCCGCCAGCACGACGTACGCTGTCATGGCAGACCGAGAAAAAAAACCGTCGAATGTGCCCCGCTGGGGTCGATTCTCCAAGAACGCCTCGTTGTGGCTCCTGATCATTTTGGTGCCGCTGCTGCTGCTCCAGATGATGGGGCGCTCGGAGACCGAGCCCGAGGAACTCGACTATACCCGCTTCCGCAGCGAGTTGAGCAGCGGCAATGTAGCCAGCGTTTCGATCAGCGACGGGCAGCAGATCGAGGGCGAGCTGCGCTCGCCGATCCGCGGCGAAACGGGTGAGGTGAGCGAATTCGTCACCCGGCTCCCCATCGCGGATTCTGAGGCCCTGCTAGCGGATCTCGAGGGTGCGAACGTCCACATAGCGGTGCCCGAGCCGCCCCGGGATTGGTGGGGTGTCGCCATCACTTTCCTGCCGTGGATCTTGATCATAGCCTTCTGGCTCTTCATCTTCCGCAACCTGCAAGCCGGCGGGAACAAGGCCTTCCAGTTCGGCAAGTCCAAGGCGAAGCTGGTGACGGGTGACACGCCCAAGGTGACCTTTGAAGACGTAGCCGGTGCGGATGAGGCCAAGTACGAGCTGCAGGAGATTGTCGAGTTCCTGAAGGACCCCAAGCGCTTCAGCCGCCTGGGCGGGCGCATTCCTAAAGGCGCGTTGCTAATCGGCCCCCCGGGAACAGGCAAGACGCTGCTCGCGCGTGCCGTCGCCGGCGAGGCGGGGCGGCCCTTCTTCTCGATGTCGGGGTCTGACTTCGTCGAGATGTTTGTCGGAGTGGGAGCCTCGCGGGTGCGCGATCTGTTCGAGCAGGGCAAGGCACACGCGCCGTGCATTATCTTCATTGACGAGATCGATGCCGTCGGGCGCCACCGCGGCGCCGGCGTTGGCGGCGGCCACGACGAGCGCGAGCAGACGTTGAACCAGTTGCTCGTCGAGATGGATGGCTTCGAGACCAATGAGGGCGTCATCCTCGTCGCCGCCACCAACCGCCCGGATGTGCTGGATCCCGCGCTGCTGCGCCCCGGCCGCTTCGACCGCCAGATCGTGGTAGACTCTCCCGATGTCCGGGGCAGGGAAGGGATTCTGCGCGTGCACCTGAAGAAGATCCCCACCGCCGATGACGTGCAGATCGCCACCCTCGCCCGCGGCACGCCGGGCATGAGCGGCGCCGACTTAGCGAACCTCGTCAACGAGGGCGCTCTGCTTGCCGCGCGGAAAGGCCATGACAAGGTGTACATGGCCGACTTCGAGGAGGCCAAGGACAAGGTGATGCTCGGTGCCGAGCGCAAGAGCATGGTGCTCTCCGACGCCGAGAAGCGCCTCACCGCCTATCACGAAGCGGGTCACGCCGTAGTTGCCCTGCGGCTGCCGGGGCTGGACCCGCTCCACAAGGTGACCATCATTCCGCGCGGGCGCGCGCTCGGAATCACCGCCTCGCTACCGGAAGAGGACCGTCACTCGTATTCGCGGGATTACCTCTTTGCGCGCCTGGTTATGCTGTTCGGCGGCCGGGTAGCGGAGGAGCTGATCTTCGGTGCCGAGAAGGTCACCACCGGCGCTGGCAACGATATCGAGCGCGCAACCGCGATGGCGCGCCGGATGGTGACGCAGTTCGGCATGAGTGAGGCAGTCGGCCCGATGGCGATCGGAGATTCCGAGCAGGAGGTCTTTCTCGGGCGCGACATC
>JBBSMO010000014.1:0-14551 GCA_038233155.1 Longimicrobiales bacterium | reverse complement strand
TGTTGGAAGATGACGTGGAAGAGGTGCTTTCGGTTCCGGGGTTGGGACGGGCGCTGTCACAAACGCAAGAACGGCCCGGGCAACTTCCCGGGCCGTCCCCTTGGGCGCAGAAGCGGCTGCTATCGCGGCATCTCGCTCATGCCCGCGGCTGTCGGAGCCGTTCTGCTTTCGACAATGAAGACCACGCGGCGGTTCATTTCGGCGCCCGCTCGCGTGCCGGCGGCTCCCGGCACCACCGGATTCGCCTCGCCGTAGCCGACCGCACGAACCTGCGCGGAAGCGAGACCCTGGCTGACCAGGTGCTCCCGCACCGCCTCTGCCCGTCGCTGCGAAAGCCGGCGGTTGTAGCTGGCGGAGCCCGCAGGGTCCGCGAAGCCGCCCACCGTGATCAGCGACTGCGGGTAGTGACGCTGGACTACCTCAGCGAAGCGGTCGAGCGCCGGGTGATCTTCCGGGCGGACGGTGGCGGCATCGAAGCCGAAGTGAATCGGGAAGGCGAACTTCATTCCCGCCGAAAGCGAGTCGATGCGGGCGCCGAACTCGGTGCGAATGCCCTGCAGATCCGTCCTGAGGCCGGTGATGTCGCCCTCCATCCGCCGCTGGGCTTCCAGGCGCTCGGCACGCTCTGCTTCCAACTCCGCGCTCTGCGCCGCAGCCTGCTCCTCGAGCCCTACCCGAAGCTGCTTCTTGGTGGCGCAGCCTGACACCAGTGACAGGCCTACAACGGTGATAGCGATGTTCTTGATCATGGTACGATTCCCTCGCGGTGCAGGTTCGCTCATCCCCCTCATGCCAGCGGCGGATTCGCCGGCGGGGCTGACGCTCCAGTATCAGATCCGCCTCCTCTACAAGACGCGGCCGGATGAATCGCTGGTGAAAACAGAAAGGCCGCCAGCAGCGACACCCGTCGCGGTTGCTGGCGGCCCGGCAAGCATGGCGGCGGGTCATTCTCACCCCGCCGCGGTAGCTCCGTGGCTCTGCGTCACCGCCTTTCAGCGGTTTTGCTCTGAGCAGCACCCATCCCCGAACCGGTTGCGCCGGTGCGGGAAAGCAATATCTATCCCCATGGGACGGCATAAGATACGGCGGCCGGGCAAATTGGTCAACCCCTTCCTGCGCAGCTTGGTACACGCCCCCGCCCGTTGCGCGGCCCGGCCCCGCGGCTACATTAGGATGTTGGTTGCTCTTCCGCCGGATTGACGCAGACTCCATGGCCAAAAACGATAAACCTGCCGGGACAGACACCCGCGGGCACTCGAAAGTCAAACTTGCGCTCGGCGCCGCCGGCCTCTTTCTGTTCATCATCGGCGTGAAGCGCACCTTTCGCGAACCGGCCGATGTCACCGCAAGGAACGACGAGGACGGTACCATGGCGACGGGCAAGCCAGGCGGGAAGACTCAGTCGTAATGCGCAGCCCGGTAGCCGCACGGGAACCGGGATTGTTCGCAAGCTCAGAATGACAGCTTGGCGGTCCGCATTCCGCCGTCCGGGTTCCGCACTCCCCCACTCCCTCACACCTTCCGCATGCGGATGCTATCGACCGCGTGCTGCGCCCCTTTCTCGAGGATCAGTTTCGCCCGTTCGCGGGTGGGCTCGATGTTTTCCTTGAGGTTGAGCAGGTTGATGTCTTGCCAGACGCGTTGGGCGAAGCGGGTGGCTTCGGCCTCGGTCAGGGTGGCATAGGCGTGAAAGAACGATGAGGGATCTAGGAACGCGGTGCGTCGCAGCTCGAGAAAGCGGTCTAGGAACCATTCCGCGAGGTCGGCATCGGAGGCATCGACATAGATGGAGAAATCGAAGAAGTCCGAAACGACTAGGGGGCGGCGCGCACTGCTCTGCAGAACGTTGAGCCCTTCCAAGATCATGATGTCCGGATTGGCTACCCGCTGCTCATCCCCGGGTACGATGTCATAGTTGAAGTGTGAGTAAACGGGTGCGCTTACGGGCGACCGTCCCGCCTTCACATCCGCGACGAATTGCAGCAGGCGCGGCACATCGTAGCTTTCGGGAAAGCCTTTCCGGTGCATGATGCCGCGTTCCTCGAGCACCTGGTTGGGGAAGAGAAAGCCGTCGGTGGTGACCAGGTCTACCCGCGGGTGCTCGGGCCAGCGCGAAAGCAGCGCTTGAAGGATACGCGCGGTCGTGCTTTTGCCCGCGGCAACACTGCCCGCTATGCCAATCACGTAGGGCACACGCGGAGAATCCCCGCACAAAAAGGTATCGGTTACCTGGTGGAGCTGTTGCGTGGCGGCGATGTGCAGGTTGAGCAGGCGCGAAAGAGGGAGGTAGATTTCGACAACCTCACGCATCGAGAGCGATTCGTTGATGCCTTGCAGCTCGTCCAGGTCGTCTTCCGACAGGGTAAGCGGCGTGGAATCGCGGAGTGCCGCCCATTCACGGCGGGTGAACTCCGCATACGGTGAAAAGCGCTGGTCAAGCGCCAAGCTCCGGGATGGAGCGAACGTTTCCAGCGCGTCAGTCAATCTTTCCAATGCTCCGTTCCAGCGGGTGATGCACGCTGACCACACAATTGCGGCGGCGTCTTCCTGCCTGGCAGCAGCGGCGTGCGAAGATCGCTCCGTGAAAGCAACGAATTCAGCCGTTCCCTGGTTCCGTGGTGCGCGGTTTGCGCAGCACGCCACCGAAAGGTTGCGGCTTCCGCAGCCGCACGAACTCTGCCGCCACACCGCCGCGCTGCGCCCCTGCGGCTACATTGCGGCTCCGCTGGCGCCCCGTCCATACCCGCCTCTCCATACCTGAGCCCGCTGGTTCCTTGCGCATCCTGATGCTGAGCTATGAGTACCCGCCGCTGGGCGGCGGGGGCGCCAAGGTAGTGGCCGGGCTGTCCCGCGAGCTGGTCCGCCAAGGCCATGAGGTGGACGGCGGTAATTCCGCGGCGGGCGGGGCAGGGGGCGGTCGAAGATCTGGACGGGATTACCGTCTATGGCTTTCCCCGGTGGGCACCGTGGCTGGCGGCGCGGCTATACCGCGCCTGTGACGCCCATATCTATCATTCGCAGGAGCCGTCCTGGGGTACTTGGCTCGCCATGCAGGCAGCGCCGGGCAAGCGGCACCTGGTTACCTTTCGCGACCCCCGGACGGCTGCCGACTGGAAGATCGAGCAAGATTTGCCATCGCCGAGCCGGGCGCAGGTGATGCTGAACCGGTTGTACGAGGACAGTGCCCTGGTGCGGCGTGCGATTCGCCGGGCGGACGGTGTCTTCTGCGCCGCCAAGCACCTGGTTCCCAAGGTGATGCGGAAGTACGGGCTTGCCTCTGAGCCAGCTTTTCTGCCGACGCCGGTGCCCGTGCCGCCGCGCGTCTGCAAGGACGGGCGCCCGACGGTCTGCTTTCTGGCGAGGTGGGACCGCCGCAAGCGGCCCGAGCTGTTCTTCGAGCTGGCGCGGCAGTTCCCCGAGGTCCAGTTCATCGCCGTCGGCAAATCTCGCGACCCTGCCTACGACCAAGCGCTGCGGGACGAATATGGCGATCTTCCGAACCTCGAAATGACCGGCTTCCTCGACCAGTTTGCCTCCGACCAGCTATCGCGTATTCTCGAGCGGAGCTGGGTGATGGTGAACACCGCCGCGCGCGAGGGGCTGCCGAATTCGTTCATCGAAGCCGCCGCGCATGGCTGCGCAATCCTGAGCGCCGTCGATCCCGATGAATTCGCCAGCCGCTTCGGCCGCCAGGTTAGAAATGACGATTTCGCGACGGGGCTGGCGGCATTGCTGAAAGACGGGGAATGGCGCAGGCGCGGCTGCGCCGGGCGCGAGTATGTGCGGCAGACGTTCGAACTCGAGCGTGCCGTGGATCAACACCTCGAGGTCTACGCCAGCGGTTGAAGCGGGTGCGAGAGGCCTTCCGGCAGCAACCGCTGTGGCGATCTACCCCGTCAACGGTGCTTGGCCAATCCCTCGATCTTGCCTACCATCGTCTGATCTCCGGGCTCGCTTCCGCCGAACAGGCCCTCTCCCGTGCCGGCTCCCCTCTTGGCGGCGCCATACAGGTTCAGCCACAGGTCGAAGCGCTCGATCTGTCGGAGCACGCCGTAGAAGTGGCGCCCCCGTACGGGACCCCGTGAGAGCATGTCCAGACCGGCTGCCACCACGGAGACGGGAGCGAATACGAGGTCCTTGAGGCCGTCCAGCCACAGCTTCAACTGCAGGATCATCAAGTCTCGAAGAATTACGTGCCGCGGAATCGTCTCCTCCGCGCCTGCGCCCCTAGAATTGTACGTGATAGCGTTCGTCATCTCTCTTGCTCCCGTGCCAGGGCGTCGCGGCCGGAGGGTCTCCCCGCTGCCGCTACCGTTTTCCCCCCGAAGTGCTCGGGCGGGGTTTCGTGCCGCCGAAATCGTAGCAATCTCTGCGGTGACGCTGCCGGGTATGACGAAAAATCCCGGGGCACAGTTTCAACTGCCCCTGATCGGAGGCGCCGAGGGGGCCCCCGCGCACCCTGCCGTTGCTCAGGCGATCATCATCATCGGGTCTTCCAGGTAGCTCGACAGCGTCTGCAGGAACTGCGCGCCCGTCGCCCCGTCAATCACCCGGTGATCGCAACTCATAGTGATGCGCATCCGCTGCCGGACGACCAGTTCGCCGTTCTCGGCCACCGGCTTCTCCGCGACCTGGCCGACCGCGATGATCGCCGCTTCCGGCGGGTTGATGACCGCGGTGAACTCCTCGATGCCGAACATGCCGAGGTTCGAGATGGAGAAGGTGGCGCCGGTGTACTCGTCGGGCTTCAGCTTCTTTTCTCTGGCGCGGCCGGCGAGCTCCTTAACCTCCTGCGCTATCTCCGTCACACCCTTCTTGTTGGCGTTGCGGATGACGGGCGTGATCAAGCCCTCTTCGACAGCGACCGCGACGCCGATGTGCACATCCCCGAACTGGCGGATCGCGTCGCCCGTCCACGACGCGTTCACCATCGGGTGACGCTGCAGCGCCATCGCCGCGGCCTTGATGATCAGGTCGTTGGGTGAAACCTTGATCTCGTCGTCGGCGAAGCGCTCGTTGATGCGTTTGCGCAGTGCCATGGTCTCCCCCATGTCCACCTCAATAGTGAGATAGAAGGTGGGGATGGGGCCGATGGATTGCGCCAGCCGCTTCGCGATCGTCTTCCGCATCTGCGTGAGCGGAATGTCGCGGTAGCCCTCGCTCCCGGTGGCTGCTGCAGCCGCGGCTGCGGGTTCCTGCGCCGCCGGTGCCGCTGGCGGCGGGCCCTCCGCGAGCGCCGACTCGATGTCCCGCTTGACGATGCGCCCGCCGGGACCGCTGCCCTGCACGTCGCCGATCTGCAGATCGTTCTCGGCCGCTAGCCGCCGCGCTAGAGGCGATGCCTTGACGCGGCCGTCGCCGCTGTCAGCTCCCCGGCCGTCACCGCCCGCCGCATCCGGCCCCCCGTTTGCCTGCACGATCGATGGCTTGCCTTCGGTAGTGGCAGCGCGGGTCTCCTCGCCGGGTGTAGGAGTCGGCCCCGGCGGCGAGCTGCCACGCGCGCCTCGTTGCGCCTGGCCCGGCTCGGTCTGCCCCGCGGCCGCGACGGCCTGAGCGCCCGCGCCCACGTCTGCCTCTTCCTCGCTGTCCGCTTCGTCCAGCTCCGCCAGCTCGGGCTGCTCGGGCGCTTCCGCCGTAGTCGCGGCCTGCGTCGCCTCGACATCCTCGCCCACCTCGCCGCTGATGTCCTCGTCGGCACCGGCGATCACCGCGATCACCGAGCCGACGTTCGCGGTGTCGCCATCGCCGATCAGCCGCTTGCGCAGCACGCCGGCGCCGCGCGCCGCCAGCTCCATGGTCGCCTTGTCCGTCTCGACCTCCGCGAGCACATCTCCCTCGGCGACTTCATCTCCCTCGTTCTTGAGCCAGGAGATCAGCCGCCCCTCTTCCATGGTAGGGGATAGGGCTTCCATGTAGACTTTCGTTGCCATCGGCTTCGCTCCGCGAAGGATTTGGGGTTATCGATCGTTGAACTACCGGCTGTTTGCCGGAGCGCGTCTTCGTACGTGCACTGTCCGGAAGTGCTGAAAGTCCGCATGGCGGACCTCACCCGCTTTTGCCCATCTCCTGCCATTCCGCGCGAGCCGCAGCTCCTCCTCCGTCATTCTGAGGGAGCTTGCGACCGAAGAATTCCCTGCGGTATGGCAGAAGATCCGTTCAATCGCGTCAGCGGTAGAGCACGCGGTTCACCTTTTCGACCACCAGCTCCGCGCTTGGTTTGGCCGCTTTCTCGAGGCCCTTTGCGTACGGCATGGGCACGTCCGCCTGCGTGACGCGCAGCACGGGCGCATCGAGATGGTCGAAGGCTTCTTCCTGAATTAGTGCGGCGACAGTTGCAGTGATGCCGCCGAAAGGCCAGCCCTCCTCGAGCAGCACGACGCGGTTCGTCTTCGCGACCGTGGCGAGGATGGCGTCGGTGTCCATTGGGCGCAGAGAGCGCAGGTCGAGCACATCGGCGTCGATGCCGTCCTTTTCGAGCTGCGCCGCCGCCTGCAGCGCGACGTGGATCATCTTGCCATGGGTGATGATGCTGACGTCGCTCCCCTCGCGCTTGAGGTCGGCTACACCCAGCGGGATGACCCAATCGTCATCTTCCGGGACCTCGCCCTTGAGGTTGTACAGCATCTCGCCCTCGAAAACGGCGACCGGGTCGTCGTCGCGGATGGCGGCCTTGAGCAGCCCCTTCGCATCGGCCGGGGTGCCGGGCACCACCACCTTGAGCCCGGGGTAGTGCGCGTACGCCGCCTCGAGCGCCTGCGAGTGCTGCGCGCTCAACTGCAGCGCGGCTCCCGTCGGCCCCCGGAAGGTGATGGGGATGGGGAACTGGCCGCCGCTCATCGAGAGCATCTTGGCCGCCGAGTTGAAGACCTGGTCCATCGCCAGGATCGAGAAGTTGAACGTCATGAACTCGATCACCGGGCGAAGGCCGACCATGGCCGACCCTACGCCGAGACCGGTGAAGCCGAGCTCGGTGATGGGTGTATCCACCACGCGCATCTCTCCGAAGCGGTCCAGCAGCCCCTTTGAAACCTTGTAGGCGCCGTTGTATACCCCGACCTCCTCGCCCATGAGAAAGACATCCGGGTCGCGCTCCATTTCTTCCGAGAGCGCTTCGTTTAGGGCTTCGCGATAGGTGATAACCGGCATGATTATTAAGTAAATAGTTCTCGGATAATGTGCCCCGTCCCTTGTCATCCTGAGCGCAACCCGTTGTCATCCTGAGCGCAGCGAATGGATCTCCCGCCCTAACCGCAGATCCCCCAACAGATCCCTTCGGCAGGCTCAGGGCAGGCTCTTCGGTCGCAAGCTCCCTCAGGATGACACTGCCGCCACTCCCGCTGGGTACCAGCCTTCACTCAGATCCTTCCAATGCGGGTTGGATGCCTTGATCAGAGCGATCTTTTTCCGACGGACCCACCCCTTGATCTGCTTCTCGCGCGCGATCGCCGCGCGTACATCGGGAGTGCTCTCGAAGAACACGAGCTGATTGATGTTGTACCTGCTCGTGAAGCCCGGAATTCGCTTCTGCTTGTGTTCAGCAACGCGGCGTTCCAGATCGTTCGTTACCCCCGTATACAAGGTGCGGGAGCGATTCGCCAGAATGTACACGAAGTACTGGCGCATTACCCGCGACGAGATCCTTCGGTCGCAGGCTCCCTCAGGATGACACTGCTGCCGCGCCCGCTGCGTCCCACTCGGTCACTCTCGCTATTCACCGGTCCCTGGGCCCCGGTCACTGCGCGCCCCGCGCGCCCCGCCCGTCAAAATACAGCCGCCCTTTCACATCTTCTTCCGCATAGATGTCCTGATACAGCGATTCGAGTTCGGGGTCGGCGGCATTTGCGGCGAACTCGGCGGCTTCCTCCGAGATCTGCTTGACTTCAGCGTCTATTTCCTCGAGCTCCTCCTGCGACATGATGTCCGCTTCGGCCAGGATGTCGGCGAACAGGCGGATGGGGTCCTGCTCCTTGGCTACCTCTACATCCTCTTTGCTGCGGTAGACGCCGTGGACGGGGTCCGACATCGAGTGGCCGACGAAGCGGTAGGTGCGCGCTTCGATCAGCGTGGGCTTGCCCTCGGCACGGGCGCGTTCTACCGCTTGGCTAGTCACCCGGTACATGTCGAGCACGTCCATTCCGTCCGCGATGGCGGCGGGCATCGCATAGGCGCAAGCCTTTTGAGAGATGTCGTACAGCGATGAAGCGCGCTCCCACGCGGTTCCCATGCCGAAGCGGTTGTTTTCGACGATGAAGATGCAGGGCAGATCCCAGAGCGCGGCCATGTTGAGCGACTCGTGGAATGCGCCTTGGTTGACCGCCGCCTCGCCCATGTAGACCTGCATGACGCGATCTTGCTTGCGGTACTTGATGGCCCAGGCAATTCCGATCGCCAGCGGCACCTGTCCGCCCACGATGCCGTGGCCGCCCATGTAGTTGTGTTCCTTCGAGAACATGTGCATCGAGCCGCCCTTGCCCCTCGAGCACCCGGCCTCTTTGCCGAACAATTCGGCCATGACCGCAGCGGGTTCTATCCCCGCCTGAAGCGCATGCGCGTGCTCGCGGTACGCGGTCATGACGTAGTCGTCCGGCCGCAGCGCGTGCATCGCGCCGACCGCAACGGCTTCCTGCCCGATGTAGAGGTGGCAGAAGCCGCCAATCTTCCCCAAGGCATAGGACTCGGCCGTCTTTTCCTCGAAGCGGCGGGCGAGCAGCATGTCTCGCAGCATCTTGCGGAGCTGCCCGGGGTCGAGCCCCTGCAGCCGCTCTTCGGTGCTCAGCTCCGGCTTGTCCGCCTGCTGCCAGCTGCGGTCCGGCGCGGCGGAGGCTTCGGCAGCCTCGTTCCCGCTCTGCCCGACAGCTTCCTCTGCCGCAGCAGCCTCATCGGCTGCCTTCTTCGAATTGCCCGGCCGCTTGCGAGTTTCCGTCTCTGTCTTAGCCATGGTCGGAATCGGTATGCGCGGCATCATCTTCCGCAGGGGAGACGGCCACGTTTTGGTAGATATCGCTGAGTGCGAGGGTGCACCCGATGGAGCCGAGCTCGAGCGCATCCGCGAGGTGCGTCGCCTCGGTCAGCATCCACTGTCGCTCATCGTAGCGGCGGTAGTGCTCGATGTGCGGCTCGAACTGCGAGACGAGCAGATACTCCTGCAGCGAATCCAGGCGTCGAAAGCTCTCCGCCTTTCCGCCGCGATCCTTTGCTTCCGTCGAGGGCGACAGGACCTCGATGAGCAGCGTCGGGTTGAGCAGCACGTCGTTCTCGCCGTCCCCATTGAGCCGTGACTCGCCGCAGACGACCACCACATCTGGAAAGGTATGCGAGCGGGTGATCGGATTCCAGACCCGCAAATCGCTCGGGTACACCCTGCAAGAACCACCGCGTAGCTGAATTCCGAGCGCCACAATGATGTTCCCTACGATCAGGTTGTGCGGCTCGCTGGCACCTGCCATCGCGACGATCACGCCGTCGTAGTACTCGCTCTTGGAATCGGCCGCCCGGTCCATCGCAAGATACTCTTCCGGCGTGACGAACGGTTCGTGCTGCGCTTGTGTGGCCATCGCGGTTCCCCCTGTTTTCGGCTCGCCGTCTCCATTCAGATAGACGAACTCGCCGGGTTGAACTTCGCGGCTGTCTCCGGCGATGGTCGTCGGCCCGCCGGGCCGCAGTCCCCACCGCACTAGATCGTCCAGATGAGCGGTGCCAGTCGCCGGATCACGCCGGATCGTGAAAAACTCCCAGCGCGCTTCGCTCCAGCTCTCGAGCCGATGGTATTCTTCGAGCGAGAGCAGCCGCCGCTCGCCTGTACGTTTGGCGATGGCGACACCGAGCGTGCCCGCTGTCACAGCCCCCCGATCTGCACCAGCCGCGGCGTGGGCGGCGTGTTCAACAGCGCATTGCGAACCGCAGCCTCGACCTCGTCAATCCGGACCTCGTCGCTGTTTCCGGCCTCGACGATCTGGGTGATCGCGCCGGGGCCGCCCGCGACGGTCTCGCGCGCCTGCTCCTTGGCGTGGTAGCTCGATCGCACCAGCGGTCCGCTCTCTACATGGCGGAAGCCGAGTTCGGTTTCGCCGATCTGCTTCCAGCGCGCGAACTCGTCGGGGGTGACCCAGCGGTCGAGCGGGATGTGGTGCTCGGAGGGGCGCAGGTACTGGCCCAGCGTGAGGATGTCCACCGCCGCCTCTCGAAGATCCTGCATGGTCTGGAAGATCTCGTCTGCGGTCTCTCCCATGCCGAGAATGATCGCACTCTTGGTGAGAATCGACGGGTCGATGCGCTTGATGGCACCGAGAATCGAGATCGAGCGCCAGTACCGCGCACCAGGCCGCACAGCGCGCATCAGCCGCTGGACGGTATCCACATTGTGGGCGAGGATCTCCGGCTTCGCATCTACGACCAAGCGGAGCGCATCTTCGTTGCCTTTGAGATCGGGGATCAGCACCTCTACCGAGCAGCCCGGCTGCCGCGCACGGATCTGCCGGATGCACTCGGCGTAGATGCTCGCGCCGCCGTCCTCGAGCTCATCGCGGTTCACCGAGGTGATCACCGCGTGCTCGAGTCCCATGGCGACTACGGTGCCGGCGACACGGCGCGGTTCGTCCCAGTCCAGCTCCGCAGGGAGGCCGTGCGCCACCGCGCAGTACTTGCAGGCGCGGGTGCAGACATCTCCAAGGATCATGAAGGTCGCGGTACCGCTTTCCCAGCATTCGCCGATGTTGGGGCAGTGCGCTTCCTCGCAGACGGTGTGCAGCCCCTGCTCGCGCATCAGCTTCTGCAGCCGCAGATAGTTGGCGCCGCCCGGCGCCTTCACCTTCAGCCAGGGCGGTTTGCGCGCGCGCAACGGGACGACCTCCTGCCCCGCCCGAAGGTGGAGGTCAGGCCGCCCCTTGCTCTTCACGGCTCCGTTGTCCTTGCCCGCCGGAGCGTAGCCGTACGTTGTATCAGTCGAAGCGCTGTTGGCGCTCATCGTTTCTCAATAGCCTGTGGAGCGTTCCGGGCACCAGCAACCCGAGCCGCCGCTCGCGAAGTCCCGTGTAGTTTCGATAAGTAGCTAGGCCGGAAAGCTACCGTCGCGGCCGCCGAATCGCAACGCCGCCTGCATCTTACCCCAGCAGGTGCCGGTAGACGGTCGCCGAGCGCGGGCGGCGGCTGCAGAAACGGCATCGGCTTCAGCCGTTTACAACGCGGCTTCTTCTGCCTTGGCGGGGTCCAGCATGGGCAGGGTAACCGTGAAGGTGCTGCCGTGGCCGGGCGAGCTATCGACCTCGATGCCGCCATCCAATAGGTTCGCAAATCGCTGGGCGATGGCGAGTCCGAGGCCGGTGCCTTCGGCCGCGCGCGTGAGCGAGCTGTCGCACTGCCAAAACGGTTCGAACAGGTGGCTGTTGTGTGCGGGATCGATGCCGATCCCGGTGTCGCGCACGATCAACAGCACATGCGCATCTCGTTGCTCCACGGTGAGCGAGATGTCGCCCTGCTTGGTGAACTTGACCGCGTTGCCGAGCAGGTTGAGCAGGATCTGGCGCAGCTTCCGGGCATCCGTCCACCAATCCTGCGGCCCGTCTGGCTTCGAGACGTTGAAGTCCAGCCCCTTCCGGGTGGCGAGCGGTTCGATCATCGCGACGACCTCATCCAGAAGCGGCTCGACCTGAACGCGCTGGAGCTCGACGCCCTCGCGACCGACTTCGATCCGGCTGAAGGCGAGCATCTCCTCGATCACCTCGAGCAGGTGGCGGGTGCTGAGGCGGATGCGGCGCACGTGTTCGCGCGACGCGTCTGGAATGGGCTGCGGTACGCCGAGTTCGAGCAGCTCTGAATAGCCGATCACCGCGTTGAGCGGGGTTCGCAGCTCATGGCTCATGGTCGCGAGAAAATCGCGTTTCAACTGGTTGGCTTGCTCGGCTTGGGCGCGCGCGGCAGCTTCTGCAGCAAGCAGCTCTCGCGCCTCATCCGCTTGTTTCCGGTCGGTGTTGTCACGCAGCACCTTGGCGTACCCGCGAAGATCTCCCTCCGCGGTGCGGAGTGCGCTCATCACCCCCGATGCCCAGAACCGGGTGCCGTCGCGGCGCAGGTGCCAGCGGTCGTCGGCCGCCGCTCCGTCACTCCGCGCGATCTCCATCTCCCGCCCCGGCACCCCGGCACCCCGGTCTTCGGGGGTGAAGATGGTATCTGCAGATTGGCCGATGATCTCGCTGGCGCTGTAGCCGAACACCTTTTCCGAGCCAGTGTTCCAGGCTATGAGCCGCCGGTCCGGGTCCATCGCCAGCATCGCGTACTCTTCCACCCCTTCAACCAGCAGGCGGTACTTTTCCTCGCTCTGCCGGAACGCTTCTTCGGTGTGCTTGCGTTCGGTGAAATCGACAAAGGTGATCACCACGCCGTCTATGCGGTCCTCATCCGTACGGTAGGGGCGCAGGCGCGATAGAAACCACCGCCCGTCGCCGGTGCGGATCTCGCGCTCCACCGGAACCAGGGTTTCGAGCACCCCGAGCGCGTCCGTCTCGAACTCTGGGTAATCGAGCCGGTGCGTGAAGTCGGAGATCGGACGGCCGCGGTCGTTTTCAGTGACGTTGAACAACTCCGCCAGCTGCGGCGTGAAGCGGCGGATGCGGAGCCCGCGGTCCAGGAACAGCGTCCCGATGTCGGTCGCTGCCATCAAGTTCTCGAGATCGCTGTGCGCCCGGGAGATCTCGTCCAGGTTCCGGCTCAGCTCGTCGTTCACCGTCTCGAGCTCCTCGTTGATGCTCTGCAGCTCCTCCGTGCTGGTCTCGAGTTCTTCGGCCGTCGAGCGGAACTCCTCGTTGACGCTCTGCAGCTCTTCATTGGCCGCGCGCAGCTCCTCGTTGGCCGCCTCGAATTCTTCGCGCGACGTGCCGAGACGCTCGCGCGTCTGGCGCAGCTCCTCGCGCAGCAGCCGACGCACATCTTCGTCGCCCGCATCCTCGGCGGGACCGGGCTCGGGGGTGGCGGCGCCGCTGTCGAGAAACACCACCAGCGCCAGCGGCTCGTCCTGATCTCCGGAGCGGGGCTGCACCAGCATGGCTACGCGCCGGGACGTCCCGTCGAACGGCACCGGGATGAACGGGCTCAGCGTAGGTTCGCCGCGCTCGAAGCTCCGCAGCAGCGCCGCGCGTAGCTCCGCCTGCAGCTCGGGCCGGACCAGGGTGTCCGCATCATGAGAGAGCGGACCGCCGCGCGGTTGCAGGTACCGGCCGACGGATTCGGAGAGGTGGACTACGTGGCGCTCCCTGTTCGCCACGAGGCTCGGCGGGGCGAGATCTTCGAGCAGCGCGCGATGAATGGCGCGGGCGGGCGGCGGCGCCGGCACTGTCCGCGCATATTCCGCCGGCGTGCGAACCCGCGGCGTCGACAGCAGCAGCTCTGGCAAGTGCGGCGGCGCCGTGCCCGCCCCGGTGCGTACCTGGAAGATGTGGTGCTTCTTGTCGAGCGGGTGGAAATAGGGCCCCTCGGCACTTTCGGAAGCGCCGAGGAAGAGATAGCCGCCCGCCCCCAGCGCATAGCGGCAGATGCCGAACGCCTGCTTCTGCAGATCGCGATCGAGGTAGATCAGGAGGTTGCGGCACGAAATCAGATCGAGTCGAGTGAAGGGCGGGTCCCGGAGCAGACTATGGGTGGCGAAGAGGACGCAGTCGCGCACCTGCTTGTCTACCCGGTAGTGATTGCCCTCGGCGACGAAAAAGCGCCGCAACCGCTCTTCGGAAACGTCGGCCTCGATCGCCGCCGGGTAGCGGCCCTCGCGCGCCGTGGCGAGCGCCCCCTCGTCCAGATCGCTGGCGAACACCTGCAGCTCCGGCCAGACGTCGCGCCGCTGCGCCTCCTCGAGCAGCAGGATCGCGAGCGAGTACGCTTCCTCTCCCGTGGCGCAGCCCGGCACCCAAACGCGCAGCTCGACAGCCGGGCCGTTCCCCTCGAACAGGGGCGCGACGACCTGCTCGCGCAGCGCCTCCCACGCTTCGGGATCGCGGAAAAAGGTCGTCACCGAAATCAGCAGGTCATCGAACAGCGCCTGCGCCCTCGACGTTCTGGCGGAAAAAGGCGGCGTAGCCGCCGAGCGTCTCCTCGCCGTTGACCTGCATCCGCCGCGCTAGGCGGCGCAGCACCGTCGCGCGCTTGTACTTGGAAAAGTCATGGCCGGTACGGGCGTGCAGGTGGTTGAGAATCCGCCCCACCACTTGCTGATCGTTGTCGGGGAGCCCCGAGGGAGCATCCAGCGCCAGGCTCGCACGGACATGGCGCTTGGTCCTCGTCAGCTCCGCCAGCCGCCCGGCCAGATCACGCACCGGGAGGACCAGGTCCGCGGTTCCGGTTGCGATCGCCGCGCGCGGCATCGACTCGTACGCGGCTTCCAGCGGGTCCTGCACCAGCACCAGGCCGCCCTGCTCCTTGATCGCCTTGACACCCACGGCGCCGTCGCTGCCGCTGCCGGAGAGCACGATGCCGAAGCTGTCGCCGTGCTGCTGCGCGAGCGAGCGGAAAAAGTGGTCTATCGGCGCACGGCGGCCGCGAGGTTCATCGAAAGCAACGGTGCCGATCG
>JBBSMO010000013.1:0-14569 GCA_038233155.1 Longimicrobiales bacterium | reverse complement strand
GTGAGCGACAGGGTGAGAGCCAACCAGCGCTTGCCGCGCCGCGCGATGAGGCGGAACACGTCACGGGCGTCTCGCAGGGTGCGGCGCAGCTTGCGGCGGCTTCGCCCAAGACGCCACAGGAAGCGGCGCCGCAGTCGCCACCCGAACCCGCCTCTCAGCACGAAACGCAGGGCAGCCGTCGCCGCCAGCGCGATCAGCGCTGCTATGCCGAGGACGATCAGGGTGTTCGCGCGCAACTGATCACCGATCTGCCGGAAAATCGGTAGCTCCCACGAGCGGGACCACCAGACGGCGGCAGGCAGGGCGATGAGAAAGAAGATGCCGTCTTCGAGCTGTGGCAGCAGCGTCAGCGACGCCGCGCGGCCCGGCCTGACGCCTCTCTGCACTAGCATCCCCCACTTCAAGAAGCCGCCGCCAACCGCGGTGGGGCTGATGGCGGAGCCGAGATCCACCGCCAGGGTGATGGTGAAGGCTTCTCTGAACCGCAGCCGGTGGCGCAAGAAGCGCGTCCAGATTTGCAGCCGCCACGTGTTGGTCAGCCATGGCACCAGGCCGAGTGCCACCGCGAGCAGAAGATACTCCCGCGGAAAAGCGCTGAGATCCCGGAGGGTGCCGCGGTCCGTGGTGAGAAAGCTGAAGAGCAGGTTGCCGATCACCCCGATGGGAACCGCGATCAGCACGGCGCGGAGAACCCGGTCCAGAGGAAAAGGGGCCGCGGCTGCTTCAACGCGCGGCCGCGCCCTGCGCCGCCGCCCGGAATGGCGGCTACTCACCTCACGACGCCCCGGCGATCACCCGGCAATAGCTGTCTATCAGCCTGCCGTTGATCACCTCCCAATCCTGTGGTTCGGCGCTACTCCTGGCGGCGGCGCCAACCCGCTGGCGCAGCGCGGCGTCCCGGAGCAAGGGCTCGACCTTGTCCGCCAGATCCGCGGGGTCGTTCGCGCGGGCGATGAAACCGTTCACTCCATGCTGGATCTGATCGGGCGGGCCGCCACGGTCCACGACTGCTGCGGGCAGAGATGATGCGCGCGCCTCGAGCACCACATTCGCGAACGTTTCCGTTGTCGACGGAAATACGAACACGTCGGCAGATGCATACCAGCGTGCCAGAGCATCGCCCGTTTGATGGCCCGCGAAATGTGCATCGGTCAGCGCCGCCTCGAGCTCGTCGCGCATCGGCCCGTCGCCGACCAGTACCAGCCGGTGCGGAACACCGCGCTCGCGTAGCAGCCGCTCCATCGGGATCAGGTCGGCCAGGTCCTTTTCCGCCACCAAACGGCTTACGAGCAAGAGGATAGGAGTGTCGCCATCGGCACCCGCAGCGGCGCGCAGAGCAGGGTCGCGCTTGCCGGGGTGGAAACGCTCGAGGTCGATCCCGCGGCTCCAAAGCTCGACTGGCTCGATTCCGCGCGCGCGCAGCTCGCGCACCATGCTAGGCGACGGAGCATAGATCCGCTCGCAGCGCCCGTAGAACCATCGCAGGTAGCGCCACCCCAGCCCTTCCAGGCGCGGCACTCCGTAGTAGCGGAAATATGAGACGAAATGCGTGTGAAAGCTCGAGACCACTGGCACGCCCATTCGCCTGGCTTGCCGCTGCGCCCACACCGCCATGGGGGTGGGGCTGACGACGTGGATCAGGTCCGGCGCATACTTTCGCAACTGTGCCGCCGCTCTGCCGCCCGGTATGGTCACGCGGTAATCCGGGTACAGCGGAAAGCGGACATAGCGGACCGGCCGAACCCGGCCCGACCATGAGGGCAGATGAGGTTCGAACGGGGAAAAGATGCGAAAGTCGACCTCCCGTCGTTCCAGCGTTGCGAAGAGCCGGGCCAGCGTGAGCGACACCCCGTCTACGTGCGGGAGGAGGCTTTCGGTAAAAAAGGCGATTTTCAAGGTTGGCTGCGCCGGTGCGGCCTACAGCGCCTTCTGGTATACGCGGTACCGTTTATAAAGCCTGGCACCGATGTTCTCGAGCGGGCGCCGCATATCTTCATTGTCCTCGAGCACCCACGATCCTTCTCCAAAGGTATACCCATTGGCGACGGTATTCTGCCACCCCCGCAGGTAAAGGGCCGCGCCCAGCCCGCGGTGCTGATGTCCCGGCTTCAGGCCAAGTGTCAGAATACGCATGCGGTTGATCTTTCGCCGCTCCCAGAGCAAGCGGAGGAAGCCCAGGGGAAACAACCGGCCGCCCGGCAGCTTCTTCAGCGCCTGGTTGAAGTCCGGCAAAGCGAGCAAAAAGCCAACCGGTTCTCCCCCCGCTTCGGCGATCAGGATCAGGTCCGGATCCAGGATGGCGCGCATCTCTGCGGCGAGGTGGTCGAATTCCGCGTCGGTCATCGGCGCGAACCCCCAGTTGTTTTGCCAGGCCGAGTTGTAGATTTGCTTGATGATGGCCACTTCATCGGCGAAGCGCTTGACGTCTACCGTGCGGATGATGATCCCGCTCCGTTCAACCAGGCGCTCTACACCGCGCACCACGCGCTCCGGCGGCGTGGGATCCGTCATCGCGTACGCGAGCAGATCCATCGCCTTTCGATGCCCTGCCTGCTCGACCAAGCCCGGATAGAAAGGAGGGTTGTGCGACATCAGGATCACGGGCGGGGTGTCAAAACCTTCAATCAAGAGGCCTGGCGACGACCCTTCGTCGTTGGTGGAAAAGTTCGTCGGACCCAGCATGTTTTCCATCCCCCGCGCGCGGAGCCATTCTTCCGCGGCAGCGAGCAGCGCAGATGCGGTTTCCGATTCGCCCACACACTCGAAAAAACCCCAGAATCCTGTTTTCCCGCCGTGAAATTCGTTGTAGAGATGGTTGTCGATGGCGGCCACGCGGCCAATGGCCCGCCCGCCCCTCTCCGCTACGAAGTAGGCAACGTCCGCGTGCTGGTGGAAGGGGTGTTTGGCGCGGTTGAATAGCGCGCGCTGGACCATGCGCAGGGGGGGCACCCAATGGGGATCGGCCGCGTTGGTGCGCCAGGCGACATCGATGAAAGTAGCGAGAGATTCGGTGGGCGGAATCTCCCGGATGCGCGCGGCGGCGCTCAACCCGAGATGGTGCCCAGCTTGCGGCCGACGCGGCCAAATGCGTCTAGGACGGCGTCCAAGTGGTCACGGGTGTGGGTCGCCATCACGGAGGTGCGCAGGCGGCACGAGCTCTCCGGAACGGCAGGCGGGAGAACGGGGTTGGTGAAGACGCCGGCATCGAACAGCGCACGCCAGAACATGAAGGTGCGCTCCATGCCGCCGGTTACGACGGGGATGATAGGCGTTTCGGAGGTGACGGTGTCGAAGCCGAGCTGCTGCAGCCCGTCTCGCAGGTAATCCGCGTTCTCCCAAAGATGGCAGCGCCGCTCCGGCTCGCGCTCGATGACGTCAAGGCAAGCGAGCACAGTAGCCACAGCGGAGGGCGGCATGCTCGCGCTGAAGATCAGCGTTCTCGCATGATGCTTGAGGTAATGGATCACCTCGGCAGAGCCGGCCGCGGCGCCCCCGATAGAGGCGAAGGACTTCGAGAAGGTGGCCATGACCAAGTCCACCTCGCCCTCGATGCCGAAATGCTGCGCCGTGCCGCCGCCCCGTTCGCCTAGAACGCCGACCGCATGGGCGTCATCTACCATCACCCGCGCGCCGAATTCGCGGGCAAGGGCGCGAATGGCCGGGAGGTCCGCGATGTTGCCTTCCATCGAGAAGATGCCATCGGTAACCACCAGCACGCCGCCCGCCGCATCGGCGTTGCGCTCGAGCGCCCGGCGCAGCCCGCGAAGGTCGGCATGCGGGTAGCGCACCATCTCCCCGCCAGAAAGGAGCCCGCCATCTACCAGAGAGGCGTGGTTGAGCCGGTCCTGTACCACCACGCTGCCGCGCCCGGCAAGCGCCTGGATGATGCCGAGGTTGGTCTGGTAGCCGGTGCTGAAGACCAGCGACGCCTCCTGGCCCATGAACTCCGCAAGCCGCACCTCGAGTTCCTCGTGCATATCGAGGGTGCCGTTCAGGAAGCGGCTGCCGGTGCACCCCGTGCCGTATCGGTCGAATGCCGCCTTCGCGCGCTCGAGAACGTACGGGTGGTGGGTGAGACCCAAATAGTTGTTCGACCCCACCATGATCTTGCGCTCGCCGCGGATGAATACCTCCGTGTCCTGCGAGCTTTCGATGGGCTGAAAGTACGGGTACAAACCCCGTTCGATCATCTCCCGCGCCGCGGTAAAGCCGCGGCATTTGTCGAAGAGATCGACCGTCTGCCGAACCTCCGCTTGTTTTGTCGCCATCAAATCCACCCCTGGATTTTGTACCAGCGGACCGTCGCCTCCATACCTTCCGCCAGCGATGTCGCCTCGGTGGCGGGAAGGAGCCGTTCAGATCCGGAGAGATCACACGTCCATGCGGCAGCCAACATCTCGGCTGCCTTGTCACGATTGAATTGCGGTGCGCGCCCGAGCGCCGCCCCTGCGGTTTCCGTCACCGCTGCAGCCGCCCGGACCAGCGCCGCCGGCACCGGGAGCCGCAGCGGCTTGCGTCCAAGCGCCAACGCAATTGCAGCAACGACATCTTCCCAACTGTGCTCGGCCGGCCCCGCGACAGGATACATCCCCGGTTCCGCCGCTGCTGCCCGTACGAGCGCTTGGGCCAGGTCGGGTGCAAAAATCATGTGGAGCTTGCGTTCGCCCCCGGCCGGAATGGGTGCAACGCCCATGCGCACGAGCCGGAAGTAGGGCAGCAGCGCACGGTCCCCGGGGCCGTAGACGGCCGGGGCACGGACAACCACCACGCGGGCTCCTGCCTTGCCGAGACTTTGTACACTCTGCTCCCCCTCGAGCTTGGTGCGGCCGTACGCTGTCAGCGGCGCCGGCTCCTCCGCCGCGGCGCGCGGGTGGCCGGGCCGTGAAGGCCCCGCTGCCGCATACGAACTCAGGTAGACGAACACCTCGGGAGGCCTCTCCGCGCCGGCGACTGCATCCACCAGGTTGGCAGTACCTTCCGCATTGACCCTCGCGTACTCGTCCCGTGTGCGCGCGGCAGTAACCGCCGCCAGGTGGAAAACGACATCAACGCCGGAAACGGCGCGGCGCAAGGCAGCGGTATCGCCAAGGCTGCCCACTACGCGTTCGGCCCCGATCTCGTCCAACAGCGCGACATCGCTCGAGGGCCGCACCAAGGCGCGCACCGCCCATCCGTGGGCGGCCAGCTCCCGAACCAAATGCCCGCCAACAAAGCCCGTGGCGCCGGTGATCAGTGCAGAGTGGGCCATGAATGGGCTGCAATGTGCGGCGCCAACGAAGAAACCGCAACGTTCCGGCTCGTGCTACCGTAGCGGCCGGAAGCGGGGGCACCATTGATGCTGGCGAGTTGAACCGGCGGCGGTGCACGCATTCAACCCAAACCTTGTTGATACGCGTAGGTGCGCGATGCGTTCCCAGCATCACCCGTGGCAACCGTCCGGCCCGGCGTGTGCGGAACGCCCCGACGCGCTATCTTTGGCAATCGGTATTCGTTCACCCGCTCTTTTTTCATGGAACCATTTTCCCGGACGACGGAGGGCATCCGCATTTCGGTACGGCCCTTTTATCTGATCGGTCAATCTGACCCGGCGCGCGGCCGCTACGTGTTTGTCTACCACGTCCGGATCGAAAATCACGGGCCGCTGCCCGCGCAGTTGCTCTGGCGCCATTGGCGGATTCATGACCGGGTAGGGGGAGATCAGGAGGTCGAGGGTGCGGGGGTGGTCGGAGACACACCGCTCGTGGAGACCGGCGGGCTGTATGAATACGAGAGTTTTTGCGTGATCGAGGGGCCGAGCGGAAGCATGGAGGGGAGCTACCAGTTCAGCCGGCCGGACGGCTCCCGGTTCAATGCCGCAATCCCGCGCTTCCTGCTGAGGGTGTACGAGGCCTGAGCCTTCGCCGGCGACCCTGCTTACTGTTCAGCGCCGCCCGCTCCGGCCCAACGCCGGCTAGCCGCAAAAAAGGCGTACACTGCGGAGTGGTCGTCGGCTGCCAGCGCTGCCCGCAAGCTGGCAAGTTGCGCTTCGGTACCGTCGATGGCCGCAATCAGTGTCTCCGCATTGTCCAGCGCCACATCTGCCCAAAGGCGGGGATCGCTGCCTGCGAGGCGGGTTGCGTCCCGGCCGCCGGGGCCGAGGCCGTCAGGAGCAATCCCCCGGGCGTCGAGCGCGAGGGCCAGGGCGCTGCTGACGCTCTGCGGCAGATGGCTTGCCCAGCCCAGCCGCTGGTCGTGAGCGGCCGCGCTGACGACTTCCGTTCGCGCGCCGACCATCTTCCAAAGTTCGCCTGCCAGATCGAGTGAAAGGTCCGCAGCGGAGCCGGCTGGGCATAGATAGACGGTGCTGCCGCGAAACAGGCCCCTGCGTGAAGCACTCCAACCGGACCGATGATCCCCCGCGAGCGGGTGCGAGCCGACGAAGCGGTTGGCGAGCCCGAGAGCCGTCGCCGCCGCCCCGATACTGGCTTTGGTGCTGCCGGTGTCGGTCACCAGGCGCGCGCCTCCGAGGTGCGGCCGTGCCGCCTGCAACACACCACGTGCCGCGCCAACCGGAACGGCTAGAATCACCACCTCCGCGTTCGCAACTCCGGCGAGACTTTCGTCGAACGCACGCCCGATGACTCCCTGATCGAGCGCTGCCCGGACGGCGCCAGGGTCGCGATCGTATCCTGCTAGCCGTATGCCCGCCGCGCTCAGGTCACGCGCCAGCGACCCGCCGACCAATCCCAGGCCCACCACGGCGGCACTGCCGAACTCCGTCATTCGCTCTCCATCTGCGCGCGGCGCGACAGGCCGATCAGGTGCCAGAAGATGTAGCGGACATCGTCGTCGTCGAGGCCCGCATCCCGGGCTAGTGCTGCGGCGCGCCGGACGACGGCAGCTTCGCGCGCCGGGTCCAGGGTAGGCGCGCCGAGCGCCCTTTTCGCCACTCCGACCCGCTGTGCGATGCCGACGCGCTCGGCAATGAGCCCGATCAGCGCCCGGTCGATGCGCCCGATCTCGGAGCGGAGGCGCTCCAGCTCGACTGCCGCCGCGGCGGCAGACGAACCCGCATCTGGCGGTGACGCGGTCATGCGGCCGCCTCGCGCTCCGTCTTGCCCGCGGGTGCGGGCAAGGAGCGCCCGGCTGCTTGGGCAAAGGGGAGTAGCCGCCGCATCAGGTCGTCGAACTCGTCCAGGCCCAGCGACTGGTCGCCGTCGGAGAGCGCCTCCTCCGGGCAGGGATGGACTTCGATAATCAGGCCGTCCGCACCGGCTGCGATTGCGGCGAAGGCGAGGGGGGCGACCAGATCCGCGCGGCCGGCGGCGTGGCTCGGATCCACGATTACCGGCAGGTGCGTTTCGGCCTTGAGTACCGGGATCGCGGCGACATCAAAGGTGTTTCGCGTCGCCGTTTCAAAGGTGCGGATGCCGCGCTCGCAGAGGATCACATCCCGGTTGCCCTGCGCCATCACGTACTCAGCCGCCATCAGCAACTCGCGCAAGGTGGCCGAGAGGCCGCGTTTGAGAAGCACTGGCCGCTGCACCCGGCCGACCTCGGAGAGCAACGCGAAGTTCTGCATGTTGCGCGCGCCGATCTGCAGCACGTCGGCGTGCTCGGCAATCTGCTCGACCTGCCGGGTATCCATCACCTCGGTCACGATGGGGAGGCCAGTCTCTGCACGCACCTCGGCGAGCAATCGGAGCCCTGCCTCGCCCATCCCCTGGAACGCGTAGGGTGAAGTGCGCGGCTTGAAGGCGCCGCCCCGCAACATGCCCGCCCCTGCGGCACGGACGCGGCGGGCTGTCGAGACCAGCATCTCCCGTCCCTCTACCGAGCAGGGGCCTGCGATGATCGCCAGCTCGCGCCCGCCCACGCTGGTACCCGCCCCGTCGCCCGCGCGAATCACGCTGCGGTCTGCGGCAAACTCGCGCGCGACCAGCTTGTATGGCTTCAGCACCGGCGTTACGGTGTCTACGCCGGGGAGACTCAGCAGCGCTACCTCCTGCAGCAACGATTCATCGCCGATGCAGCCGACGATGGTGCGCTGCTCGCCGCGCGAGATGTGCGTCCGCATCCCCAGCATCTCGACACGCTCGCGGATGTGGTCCAGCTCGGCGTCTGTGATGCCGGGTTTCGTGACAATGATCATGGCAAGAGCCTCCCCGCTGCGTAATCAGTTGTGGCGTGGGTCATCTTCGCATTCCAGTGAAGGGACAAAAAAACGGCCCGTGAGAGTTCACGGGCCGCCGCGGGTGTTCGGGAGAAGCGCGCGTCAGCGCATACGCCCCCGTCCACGGCCCGTGTCGCAGGTCGCATAAAAATAGGCGTATCCGTAAAGGCGCATCTTCATACTGGGTATTTAGGGCTCGTACGGGGCTGCGTCAAGTCCCCGCCGGAGATTCCGAACTGAATACGCCTTCGGCTTCGAGTTCGTCCAGCACCTGCAGCACGAAGGGCCAGAGCGGGGGCGCGCCGGTGCGGATCGGCTCCATCCGCCGCGCAACCTGATTGCGGGTGATCCCGTGACGCCGCCAGGTGCCGCCGCCGCAGCCATGGTTTTGCAGCAGCGGCTGGAGCCGGTCGAGGGCAACCGCGAATCGTGCTTCGGGAGTCTCGCCCCCCTCGAACTCCTCCCAGAGCTGGCGGAGCGAGGCCCCCTGATCTTCCGGCAACAGACCGAAAATGCGCTCCGCCGCCCGCAGCTCACGCTCCTGCTTGCCTACGTTGGCGGCCGGATCGTAGCAGAAGGCATCGCCGGCGTCGATCTCGACGATGTCGTGGACCAGCGTCATCGCGAGAGCGCGGGCGGTGTCGGTACCGGGCGCGGCGTGCTCTGCCAGCACCACCGCACACATTGCCAGGTGCCACGAGTGCTCGGCGCTGTTCTCACGCCGCGAGTCGTCTGTCAGCCGCGTCGCACGGAGCACGCATTTCAGCTTGTCGATCTCCGACAGGAAGTGGAGCTGTTGTTGTACGCGTTCGGAGGACACCGGTCTGGGCGCAATCAAGAGTGGCGCCAATCGCGGGCGTCTCCGCCATCATCCGGCGCGAGCCCGAGGCTTTCGCCGCCCGTGGTGATGCCGAGACCGAGCACGGTGCGGTTGGCGTACGCAAAGTAGCTCGCCACTTGGTTGATTTCGAGTATCTCTCCGTCCGCCATGCCCGCCACCCGCATCGCGGCCAAGTAACTCTTGTCGAGATCAGCCGGGCTCAGTGTGAGAGCACGAACATAGCACAGAATTGCCTCCCCGCGCTCGTCAAAGATGCCGTTGCGGTCGTCCGCCTCGAGCGCGCGGCGGATGAGGTCGGCACGCGCGGGATCGCCGAGCACCCGCCGCAGCCCCGCATGGTGGTGCTCGACGCAGTACGCGCAGCCGTTCAGCAGGCTGACGTATACCCCTATTGACTCGAGCAGCCACGACGGCAGGCAGTTCCCCGAGTGATGGAGCACTGCCTTGTAGAGCGCCATGTGCCCTTCCAGCGTGTGCGGCCGCAAGCTATGTGCGGCCAGTATGTTGTCGATCTGGCCCTGGGGCGCGCCGAGGCGCTCGTACAGGGTGCGAAGCCTGCCGGTCGCTTGCGCATACGAAATCGTCTCGATCCAGCTCATTCGATCTCCCGTTCCCGACCTCTGCGATCATAGTAAAGAATGTCGCCTCTGGGGGCGCCGCGCCGTCGTGGTACGATTCCTGTATCAACACCACCGCCTCACTGCCCAGCCGTAAGCTATATGCGGTTCAGTGAGGCGCGATGGCTCGAACAGCCACCTCTCCGCAGAGGGGATGAGAGACACCGGACAATCCGGTGGTTTCCGCAACATACCCAAACCGAGAAGGCAGCACCATGCGAATCAGTTCGTCAGAAAACGCGAAGCCTACGCCGCTGAGGGCGATCAGGAACCCAACCGGTCGGCGGTCCTTCCTGAAGTGGACGGGAGTCGCCGCGGCGGCGCTCGTAGCGGGGTGCGACGACAACGAAACACGCACCTTGACAGAGGTGCTGCCGGCACCGCCGCCGGACACGCTGCCCGATCCAGGCCAACGGCTTGTGAACCTCGGAAGCGGGGACGTAGGGATCCTCAATTACGCGTATGCCCTCGAGCAGCTCGAGGCGGCGTATTACACCATGGTTGTGTCGAGCTCCGGCTTCACCTCCACATTCAGTGCGGAGGAACAGCGGGTTCTCATCGATCTTCGTGACCATGAGATTGTGCACCGTGAGTTTCTGAAAGCGGCGCTGGCCGACAACGCGATCCCCGGCCTCACACCCAACTTCGGCATGGTGGATTTCGGCAGCCGCGAGAGTGTGCTGCAGACGGCGATGGCATTCGAAGATCTTGGGGTCACCGCATACAACGGCGCGGGACCACTGCTCACCAATCCTGATTTCCTGGCCGCGGCAGGCAAAATCGCCTCGGTGGAGGCCCGGCACGCGTCGGCGATCCGGGACCTGCTCCGAGAAGGTGAGGACGACCGATTCTTCGCCGGCGACGATTTCGTGAACCCGAAGCTCGGGCTATCACCCGCGCGAAGTCCCGGCGAGGTGCTGCAGATCGCGGATCCGTTCATCATGGAAAACTTCGATACCCGAAACCTGCCCTCGGCCAGCATCGTGCCGGTCGAAGAGTGGCTGAATCTCTGAGGAGAAAAGATAAATGAACGAACAGCCGATTCTGGAAACGTTGGACCCCGAGGTAGGCGAACGAATCGTCTCGCGCCGTGCGGCTTTGCAGGCTTCGGGCAAGTGGGGCTTCGGCCTCGCCCTCGCGTCCGTGCCGGTCGCGCTCGCGGTGAGTGCCCGCAGCGCCTTCGCGGACCACCTGCCGCAGCAGGTCCTGGACGTGCTTAACTTCGCACTCACGCTGGAATTCCTCGAAGCGGAGTACTACAACACGGGTCTCGCCGCACCGGGGCTGATCCAGGACCGCGAGGTGTTTTCGCAGATCAGCAAGCACGAGAATTCCCATGTCGCGCTACTGCAGGCGGTCCTCGGCGGTGACGCGATCGCCAAACCACAGTTCGATTTCACGGCGGGCGGCAAGTTCCCGGACGTATTCTCGAACTACGCCACCTTCGTAACGCTGGCACAGGGATTCGAAGACACCGGCGTCCGCGCATTCAAAGGACAGGCGCCCAAGCTGATCGATGCCGACTTCATTTTGACCGTGGCGCTGCAGATTCACGCGGTCGAGGCGCTGCACGCTTCGAAAGTCCGCCGGCTCAGCACTTCACCTGCGCAGAAGGGGTGGATCACCTTCGACGACACCGCGGTGCCCGCGCTCGAACCGATCTACGCGGGCGAAGCTCAGACCACGCAGTTGATGATCGAGGTGCCGAGCCTGCTCCCGGATTTCGTCTCGGATCCGGCCGCGGCGACGTCGGAAGCGTTCGACGAGCCGCTGACGATGCAGCAGGTGCTCGAGATCGTCGACCAGTTCATTGTCGGCGATGTCGATGGGGATGGCGATGAAAGCTAAGCTATGCCGCCGCGCAGGGATGCTCAACCAAACGCAACATTCAACAAGCTGAGGAGCTTCTGAAAATGAAACAAGTGTACGTATTGATGATGCTCGGAGCGCTGGCGATCGCGGGGTGCGAGAGCGAAACAGAGATCACGACAGTGCAGGAGCAGACGCCGCAGCCTCCGCCAGTCGAGCTGCCCGCTCTTCAGCAGACGCGGGTCTACGATGTTACCATCGAAAACCTGACCAACGGGCAACCCTTTTCACCGGGTGTTGTGGTGACCCATACGAGCCAATTGGACGTGTTCACCGTCGGTCAGCCGGCGTCGGAGGGTATCAAGGTCGTGGCGGAATCAGGGAACGAGGCCCCGCTGGCCGCCGCGCTGGAAGGCGCGCCGGGAGCGGGAAACGTGATGCGCTTCGAGACACCGACGGTGCCGATGAACTTCCCGCCGGCCAACCCGAAGCCGAACCGCACCGTGGTTCGCATCACCGCCCCACCGGGGATGGATCGCCTGTCGCTGGCTACGATGCTGACCTGCACCAACGACGGGTTCACGGGTGTGGACGCTGTGCCGCTTCCGATGGGCTTCGCCGCCGCGACCTTCGAGGAACGTGCGTACGACGCACGCGCGGAGGTGAACAACGAGCAGTCGCCGTTCATCGTCCCCGGTTGCAGCGCTTTCGGGCCGCTTGACCTGCCACTCGACGGCAATATGAAAGCGCCCGAGGATGGGGTGATCGTCGACCACCCCGGCCTGCAAGGTAACGGTGATCTTCCAGCGATTGCCCAATGGACGGCGCCGGTGATCCGCGTGACCATTCAGCGGGTCCGGATTTAAGCTATCACACCACCAGACGAATTCAACTCAACGGGGATTTCGATGAGACAGTCGATCAGGTATGTCGCTGCGGTAGTGATCATGGCGGCGAGCACGGCGAGCGTAGCGCCCGCACAGGACATGATGGACCCCAGCGCCAGCCGATTTGATCTCGGGATTTATGCGGGAGGGGCGTATACGACCGATTGGTACTCTTCGCGCTCGGTCACGCTCAACCAAGGCTCGGTGAACGAGGGTGGGGACGACGAGGGCTTCGGCTTCGGCCTTACCGGGGCCTTCGGCGCAAACGCCACACTCTGGTTCACCCCGGTCTTCGGGGCGCGGGTGCATTACGGGTACATCCCGTCGGCGCTTCCGCATGGGGACGAGGATTTCGAGGACGACTACCCGCAGAACAACCATCTGTACGATCTCAGTCTCGCGCTGCGCTTGCCTACCTTACCGATCGTGTCGAGCCTGGTCGCCAACCTGTACGGGTGGGCCGGGGGCGGCGGCTGGACGACGGACATCGCGTCCAGCGGGCTAGAAGAGCAGCTCGGCGTTGGCGATGAGGATGCCACCTGCGAGCCCGGTGCTCTCGCCCGAGGCGCCTGTCTCCCGCTGCAGCCGGATCCTGCCACCGTCGGCCAGGGAGTCGTCGGGCTCGGCGGCGACCTCGTGTCGCTGACCAACAACATCGGAATCTTCACCGAGGTCGCGGCTCACATCTACGATTCGCCGGTTCACGTAGGTGACGGGTTCGTCAATGCAGTTCGGACTCCGTCAATGGGCCGCGTAGCGGTGGCGGATGATCGCTACGCCGTTACCACCCGCTTCGTCGGTGGCGTGAAGTTGTCGTTCGGTGGCGGGATGGCGGAGCCGCCCCCGCCGCCCCCGCCCCCGCCGCCCCCGCCGCCGGCTGCACCGGTGGCACCGCCGCCGCCCCCCCCGCCGCCTGCGGATCGTCAGATGCAGGTCTGCGTGCTGCAGGACGGGCAGCTGCAAACGGTGGATGCGACGTTCCGCCCGGCCACGCGCGACACGGTGGTGATGATGGCGGGAGCGGAGCAGCCGTTCAGTCAGGCGTACCCGGGCATGGGCGCGGACTACGCCGCCGGTGCGGACTGGTACGTGAACAACGAGCCGATCACGATGATGAACCGGCGCTACGTCCGGTTCGGGCTGACGCGCGACATGCCGTGCGCGGATCTCGAGCGGATCGGCGAGTACCGCGGGGTGCCGATCTTCGCCGAACAAGGCGGAGCACGGCCGCCGGAGGTCGTGTATGCGCCGGTCGGCCCTGGCGGGCTGTTCCAGCCGTACAACTACGAGCCCCGCGTGCGGGGGGTCCGCGGCTGACGCCGCCCGGTTCACTGAGGCAATCTCGCTCGTGCGGGGCGCTCCGTCAGACGGAGCGCCCCGTCAGTATATGCGGATCAGACGTGCACCGAACAGGGTGCCAAAGGGATGGGTCTCGATCGGCCGTTCTACGTGAAGTTCGGTCCCGGCGGAGCGATGGACATCGTGGATTAGAGTGTCGCCCGGACCAACCTCGCAAGCCCCGGCACGCTGTATGAATTTCCGCCCGTACGGGCATCATCTGGAAGGTGAGGGGTAGGCTGAACCCGCCGGGTGCCGCACTTTCCGTGCGGCACCTTCCCCTCGATTCTCCCCAGCAACGCGGCACATGCCATCCACTATGGACGCCCTGGTCGAACGCGGAATGCGGCCTGCCGCCGAACTTCCCGAGGTCATGCCCGACGACGACGAGCGGATCAGGCCCGTCTACGCCGACATCCAGCGGACGCTGCGCGTACCGTTTGTGAACCTGATCTTCCGCTCGCTGGCCAATTTTCCGAGCTACCTCGCGCCCGCCTGGCAGCTCGTGAGCCCCCTCGCGCGGACGTGCGGGTTCGAGACGGCGGCGGACGGTCTGCGCGCCACGAGCTTGCTGGAGCCGGCGCCATCCTCCAGAAGGGAGTGGTCGGAGGTCGAGGACCTCGACCGGCTGCGGGCATTTAACGCGACTATCCATTACGTCCTCCCCAAGCTCCTGCTCGTCACGACCGCGTTCGAGATGAGCGCATTCAAAGGACCGGCGCAGAACGGAAGCCCCGCCCGCGGCGGCGTCGCCGGAGAGATCCCGCTCGGCGTCGCCGACGGAACGACCCGTGCGGAGATGGTCGACCCTGACGAAGCCGCGGGCGTCGTGGCGACCCTGTTCGCCAGTATCGAGCGGAGCGGTCCCCGACCTCGGACGGCAGGACGAGGTCCGCGCACTCCTCGCCGCGTTCCGCCTCAAGTT
>JBBSMO010000012.1:0-14708 GCA_038233155.1 Longimicrobiales bacterium | reverse complement strand
CGGGCTGGCCGGGGCGCTGGTCCTGACCCTGGTGATCCTCAAACAGGTGGCCTTGTTGCTGCGGGTGCTCGTAGGAATCCACCGGTTGGCCGCGCTGACCCGAGATGCCGCGCGGGGGATCGCAACCAACCTGGAGCCCGTCCCGGGATTGGCGATGATCGCCGATCCGCTCGGGCGAATTCACGCCGCATCCAAGGGGGTGGCCGCGTCTGCCAGCGCGCTGAATGGGGGGTTGGAGACACTAGCCGCCCCATTCCAGGAGGGTTGAGATGATCCTTCTGCTCACCATCCTTTCCGTGCTCGCCGGCTGGGCCTTTCTGGGCCTGCTGGTGCTCGGGCTGCTGCTGATCCTGCGCGCGCTGCAGAGCGTCCGCGGCAATCTGGAAAAAATCACCATGGGAGTACGCGCCATCGAGTGGCAGTTGGTCCCGCTCGGCAGCCACGTCTCCGTCGTCGCGGGTTCGCTCGGCGAAACAGCCGACGCTATGGTCGCGGTCGATGCGGGGCTCGCCGCCACCACGCGCTCGCTGAAAGCCGCAGCGCCCCTGCTGCACCCCCACTGAGGCTCGAGAACCATGCCCGAACAGATGGTGACTACCGTCATTCCCATCGACATCAGCCGGCCCGTCGAGGGGGAATCCAGCCGCACCGCGCCCGATCAGATCGGCAACGTCGCGGGCGCCACCCAGGCGGAGCTGGCGAACCGGCTGATGCAGCACGGTGGGCGGCATTCCATGGAAGGGCCACTCAAAAAGGTCTACGCATTCTGGCTGTCGGGGATGAGCTGCGACGGATGCTCCATCTCGGCGCTAGGGGGAACCGAGCCATCGGTAGAAGAGCTGCAGACCGGTGCGTTTCCCGGAATGCCGGTTCTGGTGCTGTATCACCATGTGCTCACCATTGAATCCGGCGATCACTTCACGAACCAGATCCAGAAAGCGGCGAACGGCGAACTGGACGCCCCGTACGTGATCATCTACGAGGGGTCCATCGCCGACGAGAACCTGACGGTGGCCGGCGAACCCTGGTCCGCGGAGGGAGCCGTGCCGCTGTGGGGCGCTTCCGAGGACCGACGCGCCGTACCCACCGCCGAGTGGGTGCGCCGCATGGCGCCGGGCGCCGCCGCGACCATCGCGATCGGTACCTGCGCTACCTGGGGCGGGGTTCCGGCCGCCGCGGGAAATCCCACCGGGGCCATGAGCCTGATGGATTTTCTCGGCAAGGAGTATCGGAGCGCGTACGGGCTCCCGGTAATCAACATCCCCGGGTGTGCCCCGGTGGGGGACAACTTCACCGAAACCGTGGCGATGCTCCTCCTCTTTCTGAACCGGCAGGCGCCGCTCCCCGAGTTCGACGAGTTGGGCCGCCCCGCCTGGCAGTTCGCCGAGACCGTACACCGCCACTGCCCCCGCGCCGGGTGGTACGAGGAGGGGACGTTCGCTACCGAGTACGGCGACAAGGAGTGCCTGGTGGAGATCGGCTGCTGGGGGCCGGTGGTCAACTGCAACATCACCGAACGCGGTGCCACCGGGCACGTCGGAGGGTGCATGAAGGCGGGCGGGGTATGCATCGGCTGCACCATGCCTGGCTTTCCGGACAAGTTCGCCCCATTTTACAAGACGCCGCCGGGTTCCCGCGTTTCCTCGACGGGCGCGCGCCTCTACGGTTCGTTCGTGCGGCCACTACGCCGCATCAGCCAGTTGGAGCGCAACCGTGAGCCGCGCTGGCGGGACCACGTGCCGAGCGGGTGGGCGATGGAATACAACCAGACGACGCTTACCCACCGCGTAATGGAGTTCTTTTACCACCGCCTGCAGTACTTTCGCGCCGAAGAGCCGGGACGGCAGAAGACTGTGGAAAAGTTCCCGAGCGGGTACATCACCCCCGCCGAGGCGGCATACGGCCCCGATTATCACATGATGCTACCTCACGAGCGGGAGGAGGTCGCCAAGCAGCGTGGCGCCCCCCGGCGGCGCGGACTGACTCCGCAGGCCGAAGGGTTCGATACGCCTATGGAAAGGGTCTGACCATGTGCTTCCAGAACCTGCCCATCGAGTTCGACGCCCAGGGTCGCCCGCACCTGAAGGAGGGAGCGGCGGACCCGTACGCCTACCAGAAGCGGGAGATCGACCGCTCGCAAATCGAGGAGCTGGTCAAGCGCAACGGGCACATCAAGGATGTGGACATCGACCCCGTCACCCGCGTCGCCGGCTCGCTGGCTTTTCACGCGGTAGTGGACCTGGAGAAGCGCGAGGTGCTCGAGGCCAACTCCGTGGCCTCCCTGTTCCGCGGCTACGAGGTGATCCTCAAAGGGCGGGACCCGCGCGACGCGATGTTCATTTCGAGCCGCGTCTGTGGCGTGTGCGGCGGGGTGCACGCGGTGGCCGCTTCGCTCGCCATCGAGATGGCCTTCGGCATCGCACCGCCGCCCTTCGGGATCGCGCTGCGCAACATCCAGCTCGCGCTGGACTTCATGCTGGACAACCCGCTGCACCTTTACCTGCTGGCCGGGCCGGACTATTCGCAGCTGGTGGTGGAGCGCACCAACCCCTCGCTCTGGGAGCGCGCCAAGGCGACGGAGGCCGCGGGAGCGGAAATACACGGCTTCCGCACCATCGCCGACATCATGACGGCGTTGAACCCGCTGACAGGGAAGCTGTACATCGAGGGGCTGCACGCGACCCGCGTGCCTCGCGAGGCCTACTCCATCCTGTTCGGCAAGTATCCCCACCCGCAGACAGTGGTGCCCGGCGGGCTCTCCTCCACGGTGACGCTGCGCGAGCTGAACGAGACGCACAACCGAATCATCCGCACCATCGACTTCGCCAAGAAGGGCATTTTCATCTGGGAAGACATCACCAACTTCTTCTACGAGGCGGACTCCAAGTACAAGCAGTGCGGCGCGCGCCCCAAGAACCTGATCGATACGGGGATGTGGGACGATCCGTACGCATACGACGGGACGTACAAGAACGCGCCCGACTGGGGCAATCGGCGCTGGGGCACCCCCGGTGTGATCATCGACGGCAAACTGGTGACCACCAACCTCCACCACATCAACATCGGGCTGGAGGAGTTCGTCGAGCACTCGTACTACGAGAGCTGGGAAAACGAGCCGCTACGCCACCGCGCCGATCCGGCCGGCAACCCGCTCTCCCCGTACCACCCGTGGAACAAGGAAACCAAGCCGAAGCCCACGACCAAGCGGAGCTGGAAGGACCGCTACACCTGGGACACCGCACCGCGCTGGGACCGGAACGTGATGGAGGCCGGGACGTACGCCCGCATGTGGACCGCCGCGGCGGCGGGCATCATGCCGCACACGAGGTTCATCGAAACCACCGGCTACAGCATGAAGCTGCACGCGCCCAAGACGCTGCTCCCGGCGATGGACTTCGAATGGGTGATTCCGGATGAGTGGAACGCCTTCGAGCGCAACCGCAACCGCGCATACCACATTCTGTACTCGATGCTCGTGGCGTTCGACAACCTGCTGATCTGCTTCGACCTGATGAAGAAAGGCGAAACCCGAACGTCCACGCCCTACGAGGTTCCCAAGGACCACCGGATCGGGGTGGGCTTCTGGGGGGCGGGGCGAGGGTTTCTGACGCACCATCTGGAGATGGACAAGGGGGCGCTGATCAACTACCAGATCATCACCCCGTCCACCATCAACGCCTCGCCGCGCGATCCATTCGGGCAGGCAGGCGCATACGAAGAGGCGGTGCTCAGCACTCCCCTGCTCGAAGAGTACGACAAGCCGGAGGACTTCACCGGGATCGACATCTTCCGCGCCATCCGGTCTTTCGATCCGTGCATGCCGTGCACCACGCACGTCCACTCGGGCAAGGGCGATCACCTTGTTACGCGTGAGGTGAATACCTGCGGGTGCGGGATCGAGTGAGCACCCCTCCCGCGCTTCCCGGCGTGCCGTCGCTCCTGCGGGAGCCAGCGCCGCGCGTCTGGCACCTGGCGCCGCTGGAGAGCGCTCCGGAGGCCGGGGGACCGCGGGTGCTGATTGGTGGTGTCGGCTACTGGTGGCAACGGGACGCTTCCTTCGGCCTGGTGGCCGTCGATGCGCTGCTGAAGCACCCCTGGCCCGCCGAGGTACGCGTCACCAAGTTGGATTACGGGGCGATTTACGTGTCGCAGGACCTGCTTGCTGTCGAACCCGCGTATGAACGGGTGGTGCTGATCGCCGGCACGGAGCGGGGGCGGGAGCCGGGCGCGCTGTTCCTGAGCCGCTGGGAGCCACCCCACGTGAAACCGGAGGAGGTGCAGGCCCGGATCTGGGAGGCCGGCGCGGGCGTTGTAGACCTGGATCACCTGCTCATCATCGCGCGGCATTTCGGTGCCCTGCCGGACGATGTGGTGCTGATCGAGCTGGAGCCGGTGGAAGCCGGGGGAGGTCTTGAGTTGAGCCCTACGGCCGCCGGGCGGCTGAACGAGGTGCTCGACCTCGCGCGCCGCGAGGCGCTCGCGCCCCGCGGCGCATTCCACGCAACCTGACCGGAACAGGCGACCATGGTAAGACCCGCCGCACTAACCGCGCGACCTTCCGTCGTCCTCGCCACGCTGGCCGGGGGCGTTGGCGTCATCCTGCTCAGTGCGCTGCTCTTTCTGTCGCCCGCGCTCGGCTTTCCCTTTGTCGACTTCCCCGCGCTGATCGGCGGGTTGTTCACGCAAAGTGCGACGACGGCGCTGTGGCTGGGGTTCTCGATCTTCTTTGTAACTGGCTGGCTTGTGTTCCCGCTTCTGTTCACGACGTTCTGGCCCATGCTGCCGGGGCGAAACGAGATCACGTTCGTCCACGGGCTGCTGAAGGGCGTGGTCTGGGGCACAATCCTGTGGATTGTTTCGGGACTGCTACTCCCGCTCCTCGGCTGGATCAACCAGCTCGCTGGGCTGGAAAACCCCGGCTTCTTCGCGCTCGGCGAGGGCGTTCTCGCGGCGCTCGGCGTGTTGTTGGGGCACTTGGCGTACGGTGCGACACTGGGGCTGGTGGCTGCCATGGGGCAGGGCATCTCCCCGCTGGACACGCTGGGCTGGTATGGTTATCGAAGGTCTGGTCTGAATCGGGCAGCGGCGAGCGGCAACCGCTGAAGCCGCGCGACATACCTCTGCTCAGGAAGCAACATGCGCATCGCGATTGCCGGCAAGGGAGGATCGGGGAAGACGACTATCGCCGGCACACTGGCGCGCCTGCTGGCGCGCCAGGGAATGCCCGTGGTGGCAATCGACGGAGACACCAACCCTAACCTCGCGCAGTCGCTCGGCGTTATGGCGGGAACGAGTGAGGAGCTGGTCGCGCTCCCCGGCGATCTGCTGGTGCGGAAGGAGGATCCGAACGCCGACCCGGCATCCGAGCTGCGCATCCCGATCGAGGAGGTGCTCGAGCGCTACGGCACGCGGGCACCGGACGGGGTGCGGCTGCTGGTGATGGGCAAGGTCGAGCACGCAGGGAGGGGGTGCAAGTGCCGCGCGCACGCGGTTGCCCGCTATGTCATCGCCGACCTGCTGGAGTATGCCGGGAGCGGCCGCGAGCTGGTCGTGGACATGGAAGCTGGCCTAGAGCACCTGAGTCACGGTACCACCCGCAACGTGGACACCCTGCTGGCCATCGCCGAGCCGTACTACCGCTCGTTGGAAACGGCCCGGCGCGTCTGCGAACTCGCGCGGGAGCTGGGTATCGACCGGGTCCGTTTGGTGGCGAACAAGGTGCGCGGGGCAGAAGAGTCCGAGGCAATTCGTGCCTATGCCGAGCGCCATGGCCTGGATCTGCTGGCGGAGATCCCCCACGACGAGGCGGTGCTGCGGGCGGACCTGCAGGGCAAGGCGCTCCTCGACGACGCCGGGACCGAAAGCCCCGCCGTGCGCGAGATCGACCGGCTGGCGCACTCGGTGGCCGGCGCCGGGGTATAGGAGGAAACGAAATTGGCCGGAGGATCAGACAACATGGCGCCGCGGGAGATCTCGTCCGAGACCTACCGCGTCCTAATTCGGCAACTGGACGATCTGGTCGCCATCTTCGAGAACCATCCGGACGAGGCGACCCGGGAGCAGGCGGTGGCCCTGCTGAGCGGGCTGGACATGCTGCATCACGAGGCGCTCGGCCGGCTCGTGGCCGTGCTGCGGAACCACGGGGGTGCGCAGCTGCTGGACCGCGCACTCCAGGACCCGGTGGTCCACACGCTACTGGCTCTGTACGGGCTGACCGAGCTGGATCTTCCGGAGGAGGCGCCCGCTCCCGGGGTGGCCTTTGTCCCGCTGGTGCAGCTCACTGTCAATGGCCGGCCGCCGGTCGCTTGGACCGAGGTGGCACGGACGGACGAGGTGCCGCCAGGGAGCATGCACGGAGTGATGGTGGAGGACATCCCGGTGCTGCTCGTGAATATCGAGGGGGAGGTGTACGGCTTCCGCAACGCCTGCCCGGGGAGCTACCTTCCGTTGGACGCAGGACGCTTGCGCGGGGATGAGCTGATCTGCCCCGCCCACGGCTGCCGCTTCGACGCGCGAACCGGCCGCCGCCGCGACGATGGAGAGGGGCGCCTTACGGTGCTGCCGGTGGCGGTGAGAGGCGACCGTATTCGGTTGTCGCGCGGCAACGCGCCCGCCGAAGATAGCGAGGATGCAAACACATCGAACAAGGAGGTGGCATGATGGAGTACAGCTCAACCGAGCACAGCAGCCGGGCTCACAGGGCGAGCCCCTGGTGGACGGGCTTTCGGGCCCTGCTCTTCCTGGCCGCGATCAGCATGCTGGGCTATATCGCCTACCGCTACACCCTCTTTCAGCCACCCGATCACGGGTCGCTATACGGGGTGATCTTCCCGCTCTCGGCACTGCTCGCCGTGGTGGGGGCGGTCTTGGCAGCGGAGCCGTTCCTGCTCGCCGGAGTGCGCGGGTGGCCAGGTGCCGCCCTGCGTGGCGGCCTGGTAGGGTATGGAGCGCTATGGATGGCGACCGGAGTAGTCTGCACCCGTTCGCTCGCGGCGGGGATCGCCGCGGCGCCTCTGGGCGGCAGCGTGGACATGCTACACATGGTCGCGCAGCACGTCTTCCTGCCTATCGCGGTGGCGGCCCTCGCCTGGGCACCTGCTCGCGTGGGACGATGGTTGGGAGCGCCGGAACCGTTGCCGCGCACGGATGCCGATCCGGCCTTCGCTGCCGGTCACTGACGGGAACGCCATCCTTGCCGTCGCACCGCGTCGTCATCGCCGGAGTGGGGAACGTGCTCCGGGGGGACGACGGCTTCGGGCCAGCAGTGGTTCGGGCGCTGGAGTGTTCCGGCACGCTCCCGCCGGAGGTATGCCTGTTGGAGGTGGGGATCGGAGGGATTGCCCTCGTTCACGAACTGCTGGAGGGGTGCGGGGTCCTGATCGTGGTCGATGCGGTGGACCGGGGCGGACCGCCGGGTACTCTCTACGTGCTGGAGCCCGAGGTGCCGGCGTCCGAGACGCTCTCAGCACCGGAGCACGCCTTCATGGCCACCGATCTGCACGAGGTCGTTCCGGAAAGGGTGCTGCTGATGGCGCACGCACTCGGGGTACTCCCGCCGGAGGTGCGCATCGTCGGCTGCCAGCCAGCCGAGACCGAGGAGTTTTCGCTGGAGCTGAGCCCCGTGGTGGAGCGCGCGGTGCCCGAGGCAGTGCGTGTGATCCGCTCGCTCCTGCACCAGTTGGCGCCGGGGGTGTCGCAAGGAGCGAATCGTGAGCACTGACCCCGCAGACGCAATCCGCCGCCGCGACGAGATCCTGCAGGTGATGTTCTGGATGCGTGGCGAGGGACTGGCGGACGCCGCGGGTCCGGCGGAGCTCGGGGTCTTCCTGAACGGCGATACGCTCGCCGCGCTCGCCACGGATCTTGCGGCGCTCGCCGCGAGCGGGATGCTGGAGGAGGTGGGCAAGAGCCGCTACCGGCTCAGCGCCACCGGCCGCGGAGAGGCGGGGCGGCGCTTCCAGGAGGAGTTCGAAGAGTTGATGCACCAGGGCCACGGCGCCTGCAGCGATCCGGAATGCGACTGCCACACGCTCGGCCCCGAGGCGTGCGCACACGCGCACGCCTGAGAACATCGGACGCGTCCACACCACCGTACCACCTTCTGCGGAGGAATGTCGCGATCAGAGGCACACTTTCGACGCTCGCAGCCCTTGTGCTTCTCCCGTTCAGCGCTGCCGCTCAACAGCCCACGGCTGAGGAGCCGATCCCGCTGGATTCGGTGCTGGTCGTGGTGCAGCGGGCCGATGGTGCAGCAACCGCGACCGTTGTCACCGCCGAGGCGATCGAGCAGAAGCACGCGCCTCTGGCGTACGACGCGCTGGCCATGCAGCCGGGCCTTCATCTCGTGAAGCGGGTAGGGCTCACCGGGAGCGGTCTGTCACGCCTGGCAATCCGGGGTGCGGGCGTCGACGGCCCCGCGGGCGTGCAGGTATACGTGGACGGACGGCCGGACCCTACCGTCAGCTTCGCCCACCCGATCCCTCAGGCGTATTATACCGCTGGCATCGACCGGATCGAGGTGATCCACGGCCCCTCACCGGTCCTGCACGGGTCGGGCAACACCGGGGTAATTAATATCCGCATGGCTCCACCGCGCCCCGGCTGGGCGGGCCAATTCACCGCCTCGGGCGGCAGCTACGGCACAAGTGAAAACTTCGCCCATGTCGCACGTGGTTGGGAGCAGGGCTGGCTGGCGTTCAACGGCACGTACCAGCGGACCGACGGCTACAACCCCGATTCGGAGGCCTGGATCGCCGCCGCGGGCGTTCGCGGCAGCTACTCGATCGACGACCGCTGGCGAGTCTCCTTTCATGCGGCACAGACGCGCGATCACTTCGCGGTCAATGGTCAGTTCACCGTACCGGGGCCGTTCGGGAACCCCGGCCAATCCGAGCTCGACCTCACGCAGACGGTGGCGGACGTGAAGCTCGAAGGCAGCGTCGGCGGGATCGACCTCGGAGTCCAGGTATGGGGTGACGATCTCGACCCGCGCAACCAGGTCACGCCCGCGGGTGCCGATCGGGCGGACTTGCGGGAAGCCGGAGTTCGCCTCAAGGCCTCGCTCGCACCCTGGCCCGCGGGAAAGCTGATCGTCGGCGCGGATGTTCTCGATGCCGCCGCCGACAACCGTCCGGCGATTCCGCCGAACGCGCCCCGGTTCGACGTTTCCCTCACCGAAATCGGGCCGTACGCGTTCTTGGAACAGCGGCTCGCGTCCGCGGTGACAGTGAACGGTGGACTGCGCGTGACCCGCCACAGTGAGTACGGCACGGAGCCGTCAGCCGAGCTTGGGATGCTGGTTTACCCGGCCGCGGGTCGATCAGACAATCCCTTGCGCGGCACCGCGATCCGCGCCCGCGCCACTCGCGGCTTCCAATCTCCGACGCTGCAGCAGCTTTTCGGTGTGTTTCGCGGTGGGGCCAGCGGGCCCGCGAACCCGGACTTGGAACCGGAGCGGGTCGACCAGTTCGAGCTTGGGGTTCACCAGGCGTTCGCCACATGGGCGGCAGACCTCGTCGCGTTCGTCCAATCCGGCGAGGATGTGATTATTCCCGTCGCCGGTGAGCTTATGAACTCGGGCGAGTTTAACCGTTCCGGCGTGGAGGCACAGCTTCTGGTTCGCCCCACGAAGGCACTGACGCTCAACGCAGGCCTGACCTGGTACAGCTTGGGTGAGGATGTGTTGCGCATCCCACACCGCGTTTTCGACGCAGCGCTGCTGTACCGATTCGGGGTTCTCTCGCCGGGCGATCTCGATGTGAGCATGGAAGCTCGGCACGCGAGCAACCTCTTCGATCGTGGCGCGGCGCCCGGTAGCCCACGCGTTCGCCTGGACGACTACGTCGTCGTCGATGCAAAGTTGCAGTGGGCGGCGCGCTCCGGCATCCGCCCATTTCTCGCGATCGAAAACCTGTTCAACGAGGAGTATGAAACGGTGTTCGGCATCCCCATGCCCGGTTTGAGCGCTTTCGCGGGTATCGCCGTGAGCTTCTGAAGCACGGTACCCCACGATCCCAGACGCGCGTGAAAATCGGTGCGCACACAGACAGCCGCGCATGATCCGGATCGGCAGCTCTGGATGGCGGGAGGCGCGGCACCGGTTGACGCCAGGCTCGGTGACGTGCTGGATGCGAGCCTGGGATCCTGTTGGCTCCCCACTCTTGCGGCTTCGTGGGAAACGTCTATCATTCGCTACGGAAGCGATCCCTCCACCTTCCCAGGCGCCTGCCCATGTCCACTGCTCTGACACCCCCGCGCGCCGCAGGGTGGGTGTGCTGGCCGGCGGGCTGGTTATCGAGTACGGCGCCGAGCTGCTGAAGCGGACGGGCGATTGGATGTGGGAGGGAGTGAAATTCCGCTCGTTCGCGCGGGATCCGCTCACCCTAGTAGGCGCCGCGCTGATCCTCTACGGCTTTGTTGTTGCCTACCGGATCGCGCGGCCCGAGCTAGTCGGCGCGTAGCAGCCGCGGCAGGCACTACGCTACTGCCCGTCTAAACCGAGGCGTTTCCAAGTGAGTGTCTCCACCACGCCCGCCGAGTTGCTCGGCGGGCGCTTGCACGACATGCTTGCCCACCGCACGAGGGCGAACGAGCGCTTCTTCGCCGCCGAGGCCGACCGGATCGCCGAGCTCTGCCACCGCATGGCGGAGCGCTTCGCGCGCGGTGGACGCCTGATCGCGCTCGGTGCCTCGCCCCCGGCATGTTCGGACGTCCGGCACGTCACAGTGGAGTTCGTTCACCCGGTGATCGTCGGCAAGCGCGCGCTGCCGGCGATCGGGGTGACGCGCGGCGGCGGCCCGCTCGCGCTGCAGATGGAGCTGTTCTGCCGGCCGGACGACATCGCCATCGCGTTCGGCGACGTGGGCGACGCACCCGAGCCGAACGCGGAGATCCGCGAAGCTGTTGCCACGGTGCGCCGCCGCGGCTGCCTCACGATAGCGTTTCATCCCTGTGGCGCGGAGTGGGAGTTCCTCCCGCCCAGCGATGATCCCTTCGTCCGGCAGGAGCTGGCGGAAACGCTCTACCACATCCTCTGGGAGTTGGTCCACGTCTTTTTCGAGCATCCCGGGCTGCTGGCGGGGCGAACCTCGCGCGCGGTTCACGACGTGGGCGGTTCGAGCTTCCTGTACCCGTTTCTCGCCCAGCAGGAAACCGGTCTGGACACGGTGCTCCGGGACGTCGCGCGTTCGGCGCGCATGAAGGCCGCGGAGATCAGCGAACTGCGGGTCCGCACGGTCGGTGCCGCGCGCGAGGTGTTGCTCGCCTCGGCTGCGGCGCTCCGCACGGTGCTGGACGCCGGCGGCACGGTGCTCGTCTTCGGTAACGGCGGCTCCGCGACGGATGCCATGGATCTCGTCGCGGACCTCCGCACCCCGCCGCACGGCTGGCCGGCGCGGCGCGCGCTCGACCTGACCGAGGACCCCGCCGTGCTGACCGCCATCGCCAACGACATCGGGACGGACGCCATTTTTTCGCGGCAGGTCATCGCGTATGGCGGCCCAGGCGATGCCGCGATCGCGATCTCCACCAGCGGCAGCTCCCGCAACATCGTTCAGGCGCTCGCGGAGGCGCGCTCGCGGGGGATGGCGACGGTCGCGCTCGTGGGCTACGATGGTGGACGAATTCTGGCGGAGCGCCTCGCCGAGCACGTGATCGTCACCCCGTCCGAGCACATCCCGCGCATCCAGGAGGCACAGGCGACCGTGTGCCACCTGCTGCGCGAGCTGCTGGAGACCGTCCGGGATCAGCCGGAGTGAAACACCGCCGGGCGGCGTTGAACCACAAGCCCTGACCTTCCCGATCATCTGATATGGAACTGCTACTCCCGCTGCTGACCGCGGTCGCCGCCGGCTTTCTCCACGCGCTCGATCCGGATCGCATGGCTGCCGTGAGCACATTTGTTTCGCAGCGTCCGCATCCGCTCAGCGCCCGCGCGTTCGGCGTCCGCTGGGGGATCGGCCACTCGCTCGCGATTCTCGGCGCCGGGGCGATGCTCGTGCTTCTCGATCTGAGGGTCCCGGAAATGGCGACCGCCGGGCTGGAGTTCGGCGTCGGGGCGATGCTGGTCGGGCTAGGGCTGTGGCTACTCTGGACCGCGCTGCACGCAACCGCCCACGTCCAGGGGCCCGCCGGGCATTCACACCCGCATCGCCCTGTGCACCCCCACTCGGAAGGGACGTTCTGGGTCGGAATGGCGCACGGGCTCGCCGGGACCGCTCCGCTCATCGCGCTGCTGCCGGTGACGCTGATCTCGTCCAAGCCGCTCGCGGTCGCTTATCTCGCGCTGTTCGGAATGGGGACGGTGATCGGGATGGGGCTCTACGCACTCGCGGCGGGGGTGATCTTCCGGCTGGCCGAGAGCCGCACACCAAAAGTGGGGCACTGGTTACGCCTGGGCACCGCGGTGGGGAGCGCGGCGCTCGGCGTGGTCTGGATGGCGACCGCGATCGGGTGAGAACAGCGGCGGCGTGGAAGTCCGGGGCCGGAAACGAAACCGGCGGCGGTGCCTCGAATCGGGCACCGCCGCCGGTAGGGGTAGTGGAGCCTGTCGGGATCGAACCGACGACCTCCGCCTTGCAAAGGCGGCGCTCTCCCAGCTGAGCTAAGGCCCCTGACGGCGGAAAAGATAAACGCTTGGGCGCGCGAGGTCAACCGGCCGCGCGCCGCGATCCGCCTGCCCCGCCCCGCGATTCCGGTCGAGCTCTGTGCGGTTCAGCGGAAACGCTTGCTCCGACGGCCCAATTCCCGCATACTTTCGAATACGTATCTGCCCACGCGCGCCGGGCCCGGTGCCCACGATGCGCGGTCCGTGACCCGCACTCCGCACCTAGTATGATCCAGTCGCTGCTTTCCCGCGAAATCCAGACCCTGCCGCCCGAGCTTGTCTTCCGGGGCCGCGTTCTGTTCCTGGTCGATGACGCCGAGCTGATCCGTCGCCAGCTGGACGGCGACGACCTGGAGCTCACGCCCGAGCTGCGCGCCCAGCTCCGCGATAACATCTCGACCGACGAGATCACGCCGGCCTACATCTGCTACTACTACGACGAGACGCTCGGCGAATTCCCGTACTTAGGGCTGCAGGCCGGCGGCGAGTTCCCCATCCGGCAGGGGAGCGTGAAGCGCGGCGGCTTCGTCGCCTCGGTATCGGGGAAGCGACGCGGCAAAGGCTCGTCGCGCGAGCAGAGCCCGTACGCGGAGATGATGGCGGGGATCCGCCTCGTGATCGCCGAGAACATCGAGCGGATCTACCGCGAGAACTGCCAGAATCTCGGCGTCTTCACCTCGACCAATCTGGGGTTGATCGACCGGATCCGTCGTGGCGAGCCGATCCCGCTCACGGAGTTCACCGACGGCGCGGACGAGATCACGCGCGGCATCATCGAGCATGGCGGCTTGTTCAACTACAACGTCGCGCGGTTGCAGGGCAAGGTCCGCACTCCGCCGATCTCGTGTCAGCACGCCCAGCCCGGTGACGCGCCGCAGCCGACCAACGCGATCGAGACCGTGCAGCTCCGCGGGAGCGGCGAGTCCGAAACCGGCATCGCGCTGACCGGCGTCGAGGGCGCCGCGCCGCAGTTCGCCGCGACCTCGACATCCAACATCGGCACCGACGCGATCGGTTCGCCCGAGGGCCGGCCGCACCGCGGCGGGCCGCGGCCGATGACCATCGCGGAGAAGATCTTCGCCCGCCACTGGGTCACGGACCTGGCGAGCGGCGAGATCGGCGTGCCCTGGGTGCAGCCAGGCGACGCGGGCTTCGTGCAGACCGACATCCGCTTTTCGCACGAGTACGTCACCCCCATGTCCGCGATCTTTTTCGAGCAGATGGTCGGCGAAGACGAGCGCGTGCTCGAGCCGGAATCCGTACTCTTTTTCCGCGATCACCTTACTTTCCTCAAGGATGCGATCACGCCGGAGCGGGTGCAGCTCGGGCTGCTCGACGTCGCCAACCAGCTCGAGGTAAAGCAGCGCGAGTTCGCGGAAAAGCAGGGGATCCGCCTGTACGGCGAGCTCGGCCACGGGCGGCACGGCTCTGAAGCGATCTGTCACTCCAAGATCCTCGAGGAGTACGCGCTGCCGGGGCAGATCATCATCGGTTCGGATTCGCACACCCCCCACGCCGGCGCGGTCGGCTGCGTTGCGTTCGGCGTCGGCACCACGGCGATCTTCAACTCGTGGATCACCAAGGACGTGCGCGTCGGGGTGCCGCACTCGTTCCGCGTGGTCGTCCGCGGCGAAAAGCCGGAGAACGTGACCGCCAAAGACTTCATGCTCGAGATCCTGCGGCACCCGTACATCAAGGACGGGCACGCGATCGGCCAGGTCATCGAGTACGCCGGCCCGGCCGTCGAGGCGCTCAGCGTCGACGAACGCGCGACCATGACCAACATGGCCGCGGAGGTCGGAGCCTTTACCGGTATCGTCGCGCCGGACGTGAAGACGGTCGATTACCTCGTCGAGCAGCGCGGGATGGATCGCGCGGCGGCCGAAGCGCTGATCGACGGCCTGTTCGCCGATCCGGACGCGGAGTACGTGAAAACGATCGAGATCGATGCCTCCGCGCTGCGCCCGATGATCGCTCTGCCCGGCGACCCCGGCAACGGCCTCCCCGTGGACGATCTCGATGAGCCGGTCCGCATCGACATCGCCTACGCGGGAAGCTGCACTGCGGGGAAAAAGGAAGACATGGACATGTACGCGCGTGTGCT
>JBBSMO010000011.1:0-14838 GCA_038233155.1 Longimicrobiales bacterium | reverse complement strand
GTACTTGTACGGAGCGATCTCCTGCTTCACCCAGTCCTGCAGCTCCCGGGTCATCTGCGCGGTGGGCTCGCGGCCCCCGCGCAGCACGACAAAGGCGCTGACCACCTGGCCGCGCTCCGGGTCTGGCAACCCTACGACGCCACATTCCGCGACCGCGGGGTGCTCGAGCAGCACACTCTCAATTTCCGGGCCCGCAATGTTGTAGCCGCTCGATATGATCATGTCGTCAGCGCGCGCCTGGTACCAGAAGAAGCCGTCCCCATCCATCCGGTAGGCATCGCCGGGCAGGTTCCAGCCGTCGCGGACGTAGGACGCCTGGCGCTCCGGCGCGTTCAGGTAGCGGCAGCCGGTGGGGCCCTGTACGGCGAGCAGCCCGACCTCGCCTGGCGGGAGTGCCGCGCCGGCCTCATCTATCACCCTAGCGAGATAGCCGGGAACCGCGCGGCCGGTCGAGCCGGGGCGGACCTCGTCCACCGGAGAGGAGATGAAGATATGCAGCATCTCCGTAGTCCCTATCCCATCGATGATCTTCACTCCCGTCGCTTCGAGAAAGGCATCGAAAACGGGCCGCGGCAGGGTTTCCCCCGCGGAAACGCACTTGCGGAGCGAGGCCAGATCCGCTTCGCCTGCCGCATCCGCCATCAGGCGGTATGCGGTCGGCGCGGTGAAGCAGATAGTTGCGCGGTGTTCGGCAATGCCCTCCATCAACTCGGGCGGTGACGCCTTGTCGAGCAGCAGAGTGCTCGCCCCGATTCTCATCGGGAAGAGCAGCAAGCCGCCGAGGCCGAAGGTGAAGGCGATGGGGGGCGAACCGCAGAACAGGTCATCGGGAGATGCCCGGAGCACGTACGGCGGAAAACAATCGCAACAGGCGATGATGTCTCGATGGAAGTGCACGGTGCCTTTCGGCTCCCCGGTAGTGCCCGAGGTGAAGGCGATGATCGCAACGTCGTCGGCCGCAGTATCCAGAGTGGCGAAACTCGCCGGCTTGCCGCGCATCAGGGCTTCGAGCGAATCCGTGCCGTTGTCGCCCCAGCGCACCACCCGTTCGAGCGGACAGTTGCTCGCAGCCGCGTCTGCCTCCGCGGCGAGCATCCCGTCGGTGAGCGCGAGGCGGATCTCGGCCTTGTCCGCGACTTTGGCGAGTTCGCGACTGCGCAGCAGCGGCATGGTCGCCACGCAAATGCCGCCCGCTTTGAGCACGGCGAACCAGCAGGCGGCCATCATGGGCGAGTTCGGTCCGCGCAGCAGCACCCGGTTGCCCGGGACGAGAGCGAGATCATCCACTAGAACATGGGCGATGCGGTTCGCGCGCTCCCACAGCTCGCGGTAGCTCCAGCGGCCGCCCGGGAAGATGATCGCGGTGCGGTCTCCCTCGCCCGCAGCCACCCAGCGGTCCAGCAGAGGCGCGGCGCAGTTTAGCCGCGCGGGGTAACGTGCCAGCTCCGGCAGTCCCGAGTGACCCATGGCGGGCCACAGCTCGCGCGGCGGCAGGCCGTCGCGGGCGAAAGTGTCGAGGTGCGCGGTGGGCTCATCCATGATCGATGGTTTCGCGGAGCGTTTGCCGGGCGATGATCAGTTTTTGGATCTCGCTGGTCCCCTCATAGATACGCAACGCGCGGATCTCCCGATAGAGCCGTTCCACCGGGTGGCCGGCGACCACGCCCCGGCCGCCGAAGAGCTGCAGCGCGTCATCTATGACTCGCTGGGCGGCTTCCGTAGCGACCAGCTTCGCCATCGCCGCCTCCCGCGTGATGCGTTTGGCACCCGCGTCTTTCGCCCAAGCAGCGCGGTACACCAGCAGGGCGCTCGCATCCACCGCTGTCGCCATCTCGCCGAGCCGGGTCTGGGTGAGCTGGTGCCCGGCGAGCGGCTGGCCGCCGACCTGGCGATTGCGGCACCATACCAGTGCCTCGTCCAGCGCGCGCCGGGCCATGCCGAGCGCGGCGGCTCCAACGGTGGGGCGGAACACGTCGAGAGTTGCGAGAGCGATCTTGAGACCGGCGCCCGCTTCGCCGATCAATGCCTCGCCGCCAATACGGCACCCGTCAAGATCAAGGGTGCCGAGCGGGTGCGGCGCGAGCGTCTCGATGCGCTCTGTGACGTGGAGCCCGGGGTTCTCCGCCCCGATCAGGAATGCACCGAAGCGATTGTCGCCCGCGGCAGGCATTCGCGCAAATACCGTGTAGAAGCCGGCGATGCCCGCGTTCGAAATCCACGTCTTTTCGCCCTCTATGATCCAGCCGTCGCCCTCGCTGCGCGCGGTGGTAGTCATGGCGGCGACATCGGAGCCGGCGCCCGCCTCCGATATCGCGAACGCCGCAATGGCATCACCGGCTGCCACCGGCGGTAGCCACTTCTCTCTCTGCCGCGCGGTTCCGAAAAGAGAGACGGGACCCGCGCCCAGCCCCTGCATCGCGAATACGAAATCGGCGAGCGGATCATGGCGGGCGAGCGTTTCGCGGATCAGGCAGAGTTCACGCACGTCCAGCCGCGCGCTGCCGCCGGTTCCGCCAGGCACCGCGTGCCGCAGCCAGCCGCCCTCGCCGAGCCGCCGCACGAGCGTGCGGCAGGCGGCGTCCGTATCAGCTCCGTGGCTGCCGGCTACCAGCTCGCGCGCCGCCCACTCCTCGAGGCGTTCGGCGAGGCGGCGGTGTTCATCACCGAAGAAAGGCCAATCGAGAAAGGAGCGGTCGGGCACGGGCGCTCAGGAGCCGCGCTGCTTGGGTATGAAGCGGACGCCGGGGAGGCCGTCGAAGTGCGCGTCCTGCGTCCAGAGCAGAGCGCCGTGCGTCTGCACCGTCGCGTAGATGATGCTGTCGGCGAGCGGCAGCTTGTGCTGAGCACCGAGATACGCAGCGCTGACGGCCAGAGAATCGTCGAGGTCGATCACACGGCCGCCGCGCATCAGGCTTGCGGCAGCAATTGCTTCCTTTACCCCTACTTCCCGGTGCATCCAGCGGAATACCTCTGTGATCGAGATGGTGGGTACCAGCAGCGACGCCCGCTGATTCAGAGCGGGCAGGAACGCTTCGGCGCCCGCAGCGTCCACAAAGAACTCGATCCACCCCGAGGAATCGACGATGTTGGCAACCGGCCTGTCTGCGGACGGCATCAAAACCGATCTTCATCCTCCCGCTCGAAGGTGTTCTCCATCCCCTTCAGCCACCCCCGATACTCCTCAATCGGGCGAACAGGCACGATATGGATGATACCGTCAATGACGAAAACCTCCATCCTCTGCCCAGCGCGGATATCGAGCTGCTCGCGCACCTTGCGGGGGATCACTACCTGGTACTTGGACGAGACGGTGACAGCCATTGGAGCGTCCGGGTGTAAAGAGTTGAACGAACCGGCGATCGATCCAGTACCCAGCGACCGGTAAGGCCGTTCCTCCGCTCAGTTCCCTTCGAACTGCGGCTTCTCCCTCTCTACGAACGCGCGATAGGCGCGCTCGAAATCCTTGGTCTGCATGCAGATCGCCTGCGCCTGCGCCTCGGCCTCGATGGCTTCATCCACCCCCATCGCCCACTCCTGGTGCAGGGCGCGCTTGGTCATCGCGTGCGCGAACGCGGGGCCGCTGGCGAGCGAGTGCGCGAGCGCCGTCGCTTCATCGAGCAATGCATCTGGTTCCGTGAGGCGGTTGTAGAACCCCCACCGCTCTGCCTCTTCGCCGCCCATCGAGCGGCCAGTGTAGAGCAGCTCGCTCGCGCGCCCCTGCCCGATGATGCGCGGCAGCATGGCGCAGGCGCCCATGTCGGCGCCGCTGAGGCCGACGCGGGCGAACAGAAAGGCGACTTTGCTGCGGGCGGTACCGAGGCGCAGGTCGCTGGCCATCGCCAGGATGGCCCCCGCGCCCGCGCAGATCCCGTCGACGGCGGCGATCACCGGCTGCGGGCACCCCCGCATCGCCTTGACCAAGTCGCCGGTCATTCGGGTAAAGGCGAGCAGTTCGCCTATGCGCCCCGCGTTCTTCATCTCTACCAGCGGTCCGATGATGTCGTGCACGTCGCCGCCCGAGCAGAAGTTCTCTCCCGCGCCGGTCAGCACCACGGCCTTTACATCCTCCGCGAACTGCAGTTGGCGGAAGGTATCGCGCAGCTCCGCATACGACTCGAAGGTGAGCGGGTTCTTCCGCTCGGGCCGGGTAAGGGTCATGATGCCGATGGAATCCGCCACCTGCCAGCCGAAGTGTTCAGGCACAATTTCGGCGGCGTGATTAGGGGGGTTCATCAGCCGTCTACGCGCCAGTTGCAGGGGTGATCCGAGTCGTTGAAGAGCACAGCGAAGTCGCGCATATAAGCATCGGTTACATTCGCCTCGACGGTGCCTGGCTCCGGCGGTTGGAGGCGCGATTGCGCGGCCAACGATGCGTAGCGGCCCGAATCCGCGGCGGTAGCGGCGTGGTTCAACGACGAATCCATGTAAGCTGCGCGAGTTGCACGCACAGTTGCCAAGTGCTCGTAGGCGCGGGCAAACTCGAACGCGCTTCGGGCTGCGCGCTGGCTGAGGGCCTGAACGGGGTCTGCATCCACTGTGTCGGCGCCCGCGAGCTGGTCTAAGGACAGGCGGTTGTCTTCGGCGCGTGCCACGAGTTCGCGGCTGACACAGGCGACGCGCGCCGGTTCGTCCGGAGTGGTCACCGCGCGGCGTTGCGGCTGCTCTGCCGCATCGCACCCGGCGAGGGCCACGAGCACGGCCGCCATCGCCGCTAACGCCGCAGCGGAGCTCACTGTGGTTCCGACCGCAGGTCGCCGAACAGCATCCGCTCGATCAGTTCGCACCAGAGGTGAATAATGGTGATGTGCCCCTCCTGGATTCGCTCCGTGGCATCTGACGGTACGATGACGAGCTCGTCGCAGATGCCGCGCATCCTTCCGCCATCCTTGCCGGTGAGGCCTACGGTCAGGAGGCCCGCGGCAGATGCGGCATCGATCGCTTCCAGAACGTTCTCCGAATTGCCGCTGGTGCTGATGGCGACGAGCACATCACCGGGTTTCCCGTGCGTCTCGACCTGGCGGCGAAAGATGGTCCGGAACTCGTAGTCATTGCTCCAGCAGGTGAGGGTGCTGGCATCCATCAGGTGATGCGCCGGGAGCCCGGGCCGGTCCAGCTTGTACCGGGCGACCAACTCCTCTACCAGATGCATGGCGTCGCACGCGGAGCCGCCGTTGCCGCAGGCGTACAGCCGCTTTCCATTGTGAAACGCCTCCGCTATGCGTGTCGCGATGTGCAAGATGTGCACGCTTTGCTCGCCGAGAGCAAGCTTGACGCGAGACGACTCCGCCAGGGCGAGACGAATGGTGTCGAGCCCGCAGGCCCCCTCCACATCGGCCGCCCCGGCGGGCATGCTCAGTGGGCCTCGAACTTGTGTCCCTTGCGCTCCTGGGCCCGCACGATGAGAATCCCCACGAGAAAGGGCAGCGAATTGAGGGCTAAACTCGCCACCGCCGGAATCGTCCACGCAGGGCGGTCGAGGAGAAACAGGATCACGGCGATTGCGGGCAAGGTCACCAGAAACCAGGCGATTGCAAAGGCTTTCATGTTCGGCTATCAAAGGAATCAGGAGGAGCGGCGGGTGTACCCGCCAGTCACGCGAGCGGAAATTTACCGTCGCGAGGCTGAACGGCGCAATCTTGCAGGCCACATGCCACTGTACGGCAGCGATGCCCGGTGGGCGGCGGCCGCCCCGCGGAGATCTGCGTGAAGCCGCGGCTGGCGGGTGCGGAACGCTTCGTCTTCTGGGATGTCGATACCCAGACGGACTTCATGACGCCCCCGGAGAACGGAGGCAAGCTGTACGTCAAAGATTTATCGGACGATGCGGATGCTGGCGCGGTGCAGATCATCCCGGCGCTTGCCCGCCTTTCCGGTTTTGCGCGCGACCACGGCATTCTCCGGGTCGGCACCGGGGATTGGCACACTCCGGATCACTCCGAGATCGACGCCGAAGCGCCGGATTTCGTCTCGACCTACCCGCCCCATTGCATGGCTGGCGAGCCGGGTGCGGAGAAGATTGCGGAAACGATGCTGCGCGACCCCGTCATAGTCCCCCTCGATGCCACGGAGGACGTAGCGCGGCGGGCGGTCCGGACCGCGCGCTCGGAGAACCGGGACATCTTTCTGCAGAAGAAGGAGTTCTCCTGCTTTACAGGAAACCGGGCTACGGGCTTCCTGCTCGACGAGCTAGCCGCGGAGAAACTGGTGGTATACGGCGTCGCTCTGGATGTGTGCGTGCAGCAGGCGGTGGACGGAATGCTCGACCGCGGCCACACGGTGCTGCTCGTGAGCGACGCCGTCTGGGGGCTCGGCCTGCACACGCCAGAAGAGCTCTTTCCCGAATGGGAGCGTCGCGGGCTGCGGCGGGTGAAGGTGGACGATGTGGTCGACGGCAGCGCCTTCCGCAATGCTCCGCCAGCCCTGGGTTCGTGACCTTTTCGTCGACCGGCGGCAACGGCTGACCGCCGCCGCTTTTGCCGCGCTCGTGGTTGCCGTGGCCGCATGCGGTGCACCGGACGCGTCTGAAGGCGAGATCGTGGTATCCGCCGCCTCGAGCGTTGCGGCGCCAGTCCGCGAAATCGCCGCTGCGTTCACGCGGCGCAGCGAAGTCACGGTGCGCCTGAATCTCGGCTCGTCCGGTCAGCTCGCGCAGCAGATAGAGCGAGGCGCGCCGGTAGATGTATTTCTCTCGGCGGACCGGGGGTACGTTGAAGGGCTCGCCGCGCAAGGCCGGATCGACGCCAGCTCCGTGGCAGGCTATGCCGCGGGGCGTCTGGTGCTTTGGACGCTGGCCGCGTCGGAGCTGCGATTCTCCACCCTTGCAGGTCTGCAGGACGAGCGCGTGCGCCGGATCGCGATCGCCAATCCGGCGCACGCACCGTACGGCGCCGCGGCGCGGGAAGCATTGCAGGCCGCGGGCATGTGGAGGATGCTCGAGCCCAAGGTGATCATCGCCGAAACCGTGCAGCAGGCCTTCCAGTACGCCGCCACCGGCAATGTGGAGGTAGCATTCGTACCGGAGTCTTTTGGACTGGCAGGCGGCCGAACGCTCGTGGTGCCGCCGCGGCTGTATAGCCCCGTCGTGCATACGCTCGGAATCGTGTCGTCAACATCACAGCCGCGGGCTGCCCGTGAGTTCGCCGCCTTCATGGCGGGCAAAGAAGCAGGGGAGATCCTTGCCCGCCATGGCTTCGCCCCGCCGCGCGAGGAACGTTGATAGCGGACGCCCTGCTGCTCTCGCTGCAGGTGACGGCAGCCGCGACAATGATCCTGTTCGTCGGCGGCCTCGCGCTGGCTCTGCTGCTGGCTCGCACCCGCTTCCCCGGCCGGACAGCGTTCGAGCTGTTGATCACACTGCCGCTGGTCCTGCCGCCCAGCGTAGTCGGCTACTATCTGCTAATTGGCCTGGGCGCCGGCAGCCCGCTCGCCAGTTGGACGGGATGGCAGCTCCTCTTCACCTGGCAAGCAGCGGTGATCGCCTCTGCAACCGTCGGCCTGCCGCTCATGGTACAAGCGTCCCGCGCCGCCATCGCGGATGTAGACCCGGTCCTCGAGCAGGCGGCCCGCACCCTCGGGGCAACGGAGTTCGAGGTGTTGACCCGCATCACCCTGCCGCTCGCCCGCCGCGGCATCCTAGCCGGTCTCGTATTGGGCGCAGCGCGCGCGATGGGTGAGTTCGGAGCGACGCTGATGGTGGCGGGCAACATCCCCGGCCGCACGCAAACGCTGCCGCTCGCCATCTACGATGCAGTCCAGAGCAGAGATTTCGGCAGTGCCAACCAGATGGTCCTCCTGATGACGTTGTTGGCCTTCTTCAGCCTGTGGGCGGTCCGTCATTTTGAACGGCCGCGGAGAGATTCGTTAGGCAGCCTGCCCGGAAGGCCCTCGTGAACACCGCTGCCCCCGCCAAGTTGCAGGTAGATGTGCAGAAGCGTTTTCCTGCCTTCTCCCTAGACGCCCGCTTCGAAACCGCGAACGAGATCTTGGTGCTGCTCGGCCCCTCCGGGGCGGGCAAGACCACGATCTTGAACGCTGTGGCCGGCCTGCTCGCGCCGGATTCCGGCGAGATCCGCTTCAACGACGCCTGCTTCTTCCGCCGCGGCCGCGGCAGAGTTCCCTTCAGCACGCCCGCGCGGGAGCGCCGAATCGGCTATGTGTTCCAGGATTTTGCGCTATTCCCCCACCTGACGGCTCTCGGCAATATCGCGTTCGGGCTGCGCCGCCGCCCCGATCGATTGAGGCGCGCGGCTGAGCTGCTCGATCAGGTGCAACTGTCTCACCTTTCGGGTCACTGGCCTCGCGAACTCTCGGGAGGACAGCGGCAGCGCGTCGCGCTTGCCCGGGCCCTCGCCATCGAGCCGCGGCTGCTGCTGCTGGACGAACCCTTCTCTGCGCTCGATGTTGCGGCCCGCGAACGGCTGCAGGTTGATCTGCGAGCGCTGCACGAGGCCGCTGGAGTCCCGATTCTCTACGTCACCCACCGGCTGGAGGATGCACTCGAATTCGGGGACCGGCTCGCCGTGATCCATGACGGCCGTGTCGAACAGACGGGGCCTGCCGCCGAGCTTCGCGAAAACCCTGCCTCGGCCGGAGTCGCCAAGAGCGTAGGCACGCCCAACGTTTTCGTCGTCCGCGTCCGCCAGGCGGGGGCGGACGCACTGACGCTAGATTGGTACGGAACCGAACTGCACGCCGCCCCGCGCCAGCCAGCTCCCGGCGCCACGGTTTCGCTCTACATCCCACCCTGCGAGATCGAGCTGTTGACACCCGGCACACACGCTGCTGCCGCTGCCGAAAACCAACTTCGCGCGTGCATTGTCGAACACCGCCACACTGCGGCCATGCGCACGCTTCGTCTCCAGCTCGAGAACGGCCAGCACCTCGTGATGTTCCTGCAAGCGAATCACCCGGTGCGGACACTGAACCCCGGGGAGCAGGTGGAGATCTCGCTTCCGCGCACCAGCCTGAGGCTCTTGGCCTAGCCAACGCTCGGCAGCCCTGGTCCCTTCAGCCCTGGTCCCTTCAGCCCTGGCACGGCGGGTGCAACGTATCTGCGGCATCGAATCACGGGCAAACGACTAGGGCGATTTCATGGCAGAGGATCTTGGCGGCAGAAGGGCGATCATCACGGGGAGCAGCAAGGGGATTGGCTACAGCATCGCGGAGGCGATGGTAGCAGCGGGTATGGATGTGGTCATCTCCGCGCGGGATAAGCAGGAGGTGGGGCAAGCGGCGGCGCGCCTCTCCGGAAGCGGGGGGGGCAAAGCGACCGGAATCGCCTGCGATGTGCGGAAGATTTCCGACGTGCGCGAGCTGATCGGCCAGGGGGCGGATGCGCTGGGCGGAATCGACATCTTGGTGAACAACGCGGGGGTCGGCACCTTCTCACCCGTGGGCGAGATGCCGGTCGAGAAGTGGGACCAGATCATCGAGACCAACCTCAACGGCGTTTTCTACTGCTGCCACGAAGCGCTGCCGCACCTGCGCAAGAGCGATGCGGGTTGGATCATCAACATAGCATCGCTCGCAGGCAAGAATGCGTTTCCCGGCGGCGCAGCGTACAACGCATCCAAGTTCGGGCTCGTCGGCTTTTCCGAAGCGTTGATGCAGGACGTGCGGCACGAGGGCATCCGCGTCAACTACATCATGCCCGGCAGTGTGAACACCTACTTCGGCGACAAGGCGCCCTCTGCGGAAAACGATTGGATGATACAGCCGGAAGATATCGGCCAGCTAGTTATGGACCTGCTGCGCTTCCCGTCGAACGCGCTGCCGTCGCGCATAGAGATCCGCCCGAGCCAGCCGCCGAAGAAGTAGTTTGGAGAGCGAGGTGCAGACTGCGGAGTGCGCCGCCGACCCGCCCCACACCCCCGTAAAGACGCCCCGGCGGGGCGTCTCCCACCTGGACCGTGCCGCCCCGCCGGGATCTCTCGCCGTGAACGGGCTCATCGCCGTGCCGCCGCCGGGGCCTCTCGCCATGAGGGATCGCATCGCCAGGACGTCCATCAGTGGGGCGCGTGTATACCTGGAGCAATCGAGCCCCGCACGCGGCGGGAGCAGTAGAGACAAATCGAGAGCCGGGCGTGAGCCGCACGTAGGGGCGCCGGCCGGATCGAAAACGCGCAGAGGAGAGGAATGGCGGACGAGCATAAACCCAAAGCCGTGATCTGGGATTTAGACGGCACTCTGGCAAATGACCACGCGCGCGCGCACTTCGTAGAAGTAGAGGAGGGGCGCGAGCGCGACTGGAATTCGTACTTCGACGCTGTAGATGAGGACGCGCCGATCGCTGCCTCTATCGAAATCCTCCACGCGATGCGGGCAGCAGGTGTCCGCGTAGTGTATTTGACGGGCCGGCCGGAATATACCCGGGAGAAGACCGAGCGCTGGCTCAAGGCCAACGGTCTAGACGAGTATGACCACCTGCTGATGCGGCCGCCCGGCGAAACGCGCTATGCGGGGTTCTTCAAAGTAGACCAGATCCATGAGTTGCGGGAGAGTTACGAGCTGGTGTGCGCCTTCGAAGACCGGATCGATGTCGCAGAGCATCTGCGGTGGGCCGGGGTTCCCGTATTTCTCTACGGGGGAGGGGCCGAGGCCGCTGCCGAGGCGCTCGAGGTCTTGAATGCGGACCAGGATACGCTGGTGGACGACTCGCCCCCCACCGCATCTGACGACGAGCAAAACAACAAACGGGCGGCAGGCGCCGCGGCGGATACGGCGCCCTGATGGTTCTCCGCGATCACCTTAGCAAGAATTCTCCGGCACCGGTATCATGACAGAATCAACGGCGGCACCAACGGGCCAATTCCGGACCGAGCGCGATTCTCTGGGAGAGATGCAGGTCCCGGCAAACGCGCTCTACGGAGCTCAGACGCAACGCGCCGTCGAGAACTTTCCGATCAGCGATTTGAAATTCCCGCGCCGCTTTATCGCCGCGCTCGGCATCATCAAGAAGGCCGCCGCCGCCGCGAATGCTGGCTTAGGCGAACTAGACGAGCAGATCGCCCGCGCTATAACGGAAGCGGCGGAGCAGGTGATACAGGGCGAGTTGGACGCCGAGTTCGTGCTCGACATCTTCCAGACCGGGAGCGGCACCTCGACCAACATGAACGCGAATGAGGTGATTGCCAGCCGTTCTACGGCGATTCTCGGCGGCGAGCCGCGCGTGCATCCGAACGATCATGTCAACATGGGGCAGAGCTCGAATGATGTGATCCCAACGGCTATGCACGTCGCCGCCAGACTTGCGTTGGGCGAGGATCTAATCCCGTCACTCGGGCGGCTGCGCGATGCGCTCCTCGCCAAGGCGGAGGAGTTCGATGACGTAGTAAAAAGCGGCCGTACGCACCTGATGGATGCGACACCGGTAAGGCTCGGGCAAGAGTTCGGCGGTTACGCGGCGCAGATCGAGGGCGCAATTCGCCGGATCGAGCTCGCCGGCGAGGAGCTAGCCGAGTTGGCCCTCGGCGGCACCGCGGTGGGCACCGGCACCAACCGCCTGCCCAAGTTCCCGGGCGAGGTGATCGGCCGCATCAGCGACCTGACCGGCGTCCGCTTTCGCGAGGCGGCGAACCACTTCGAGGCACAGGGGGCGAAAGATGCGTATGTGTTTGCATCCGGCGCCCTAAACTCGTTGGCGGTGGGGCTGCTCAAGATCGCGAACGACATCCGCGGGCTCGGCAGCGGCCCTACGTCGGGCCTCTATGAGATCTCGCTGCCCGCGGTGCAGCCCGGCTCCTCGATCATGCCGGGCAAGGTGAACCCGGTGATGAGCGAGGCGCTGATGATGGTCTGCGCGCAGGTCATGGGAAACCACGTAGCTGTCACCGTAGGCGGGCAGCACGGCAACTTCGAGTTGAACGTGATGATGCCGGTGATGGCCCACAACCTGTTGCAATCCATCTCGATTCTCGCTGCGGGGTGCGACGCCTTCCGTTCGAAGGCCATCGAAGGCATCACCGCCAACCGTGAGTGCTGCCGCGAGCTGCTCGAGAAGAACCCCAGCATCGCCACGGCGCTGAACGCCTACATCGGGTACGATGAGGCATCGTCTGTCGCCAAAGAGGCTGCCAAAAACTTCGAGTCGGTTCGCGAGGTCGTAGCGCGGCGCGAACTCCTCTCCCCGGAGCAGGTCGACGAAGTGCTCGATGTGCGCGAGATGACCGAGCCGGGAATTCCGGGGCGCTGATTCGGCACGCGTGAAGCCGGTCCGCTGCGATTGACCCGAGCGCCAACCCCGGGTACCTTTGTAGAAATCTTCTACGATGGCGGAAGGTGAAATGGCGACGGTGAAGCTGTGGCAAGAGCGCACGCATATCGCTTGGCAGATCGACCGGGTCGCCGCACCCTGAAACGCATGTACACCCTTCCCTGCGGCCATCAGGTCACCGACCCCGAGCAGACCCACTACTGCAGCTATCTGCGATTGAACGAGCTGCTGCGCTTGCAGCCGCCGGAAGATTCCCGCCGCCACCCGGACGAGCACCTGTTCGTCGTTACGCATCAGGCGTTCGAGCTTTGGTTTACGCAGTTGCGCGTGGATCTGGGGCGCATCATCACCGCGCTGGCGGGCGACGATGTCCCGCTCGCCACCTGGCTGACGCAGCGCTGCACCGCCATCACCCGCATGTTCTCGCCAATGATGCGGGTGCTCGAGACGATGACGCCGAGCGACTTCTTCGCCTTTCGCGCGCATCTGACACCTGCCAGCGGCGGCGAGAGCGCGCAATGGCACGAGATCGAACTACTGGCAGGCGCCCGTGACGAGCGGTTCCGCAAATATTTGCGGGCAGCACCCGACGAGGCCGGCAACATCGGCGTGGCGGCCCGCCTCTGGACGGACCGTCTCGATAAGCTCTGGGAGCAGCCGTCCGTCGCCACCGAGTGCCGCGCGCTGCTCGAGCGCCGCGGCGTCGCACCGGCAGACATCTACCAGGTTGCGCCCGCGGCCAACCCCAACGGGGATCTGGTGCTGCTTTCGGAGGCGCTGCTCGACTTCGACGAAGAGGTCAAGGTCTGGCGCTTCGTCCATGCGCGCACGGCCGAGCGGACCATCGGCCCGGAAACCGAGGGCACCGGTCACACCAGCGGCGTGCGCTACCTGGATCATGCCGCCATAAACCGGACCTTGTTCTTCCCCTTCCTCTGGGAAGCGCGGGCTGAATTGTGGGAGCGGCAGGAGCAGGGTGGCTAGAGGCCAGAATGCGCACGCGCGTGAATCACGGGGCCGCGTGCCGGGTACGAACGCTGCACTACCTTGTACAGGTTGAGTGGTGCATTACGCCGCCCCATAATTGATTCTCAGGTGAAAACTCCGATGCTGCGATTCCTTCAGATTCTGTTTTCCGCGGTTCTGTTCACGACGTTGCCGGCGCTGGCTGCCGCGCAGTCGCCCCAGGCCCCGGCCGTCTACCCCTCGGTTCACCATGACTACCGCGTCGTTCCCGTTGCCGAGGGGCTCGTGCGACCGTGGGCGATCGCTTTTCTCCCCGACGGTTCCATGCTCGTCACCGAGAAGCCGGGCCGATTGCGGATCGTTCGCGACGGACGCCTGCTGCCGGAGCCCGTGGCGGGGGTGCCCGAGGTGCACGCGGAAGGCCAGGGCGGGCTGCTGGACGTCGCGCCGCACCCTAACTTCCCCTCGAACCGGCTGCTCTACCTGACCTACTCGAAGCCGATCCCCGGTGAGGACGGTGCCACCACCGCGCTGGTGCGCGGCCGCCTCGAGAACGACCGGCTCACCGACCTCGAGGAGCTTTTCGTCGCCGAGTCTCGCGGCTCCGGGCACTATGGCTCGCGCATCGCTTTCGATGGGGCTGGGCACGTGTTCATCACCGTGGGTGATCGCCAGGCGCCGTCGCGCGGCGATCTCGAGGCGCACCCGGCGCAGGACCTCTCGAACCACCACGGGGTGGTCATCCGGCTCAACGAGGACGGCAGCGTTCCGGACGACAACCCCTTTGTCGGCCGAACGGACGCGCTGCCCGGCATCTGGAGCTACGGCCACAGAAACGCGCAGGGGCTCGCGTTCCGGCCTGGCACGGAACAACTCTGGCTGAACGAGCACGGGCCGCAGGGGGGCGACGAGGTGAACCTCATCCAGCCGGGAGAGAACTACGGCTGGCCGGTTGTGGGCTATGGGGTGAACTACCGGAGCGGAACGACCATCCACGAAGGCCCGCACCGCGACGGGATGGAGCCGCCCGTGCACGTCTGGGTCCCGTCAATTGCGCCGTCTGGTCTCTTGTTTTACACGGGTGATGCTTTCCCCGAGTGGCGCGGCGACATGTTCGTCGGCGGCCTCGCGGGGCAGCAGCTCGCGCGGCTCCAGCTGGACGGCGAGGAGATCGTATATGAAGAGACGCTGGTCCCCGGCCTCGGGCGGATACGCGATGTGGTGCAGGGGCCGGATGGCTACATCTACCTCGCGATGGAGGACCGGGACGGAGCGCCGAGTTCGATTTTCCGGCTCGAGCCGGTGCCCGGCGGTTGAGTTCCCGAAGAGCGTGGCGGAGGGCCTACGCCTTCACCGCGTTTCTCTTGTCCCTGCTTCTTGCCGCCTGCACCGTCAACTTGCGCCAAATCCAGCAGCCGGGCAGGGCCCGCGCCATCACGACTACCGGGCCATGGAACAGCATGATCTACGCGGCGCAGACCGATAGCGGCGTAGTGGTCATCGACCTGGGGTGGATCGGGGCGGAGCGCGGGCTGCGCAGCGCGCTGGCGGCGCTGGAAGCAACGCCCGCAGATGTTGCACATGTGTTCCTCACCCACAGCCACCGCGACCACATCGCCGGGTGGCCGCTGTTGCGGCCAGCTACCTTCCATGTAGGCGAG
>JBBSMO010000010.1:0-15048 GCA_038233155.1 Longimicrobiales bacterium | reverse complement strand
TTCCGCTCCAGGTGGTCGTTGCCGCGCCCGCGCCCTCGTGGGAAACCAAGTTCACCGTCACCGCGCTGGAAGAGGCGGGCGCGAACGTCTCGCTGATAGCCCCGGTCCTCCCCGGGCAGAGGTTCCCGGCGGCGGCGCTACGCAGCGCGCTCGAAGCCCTAACCGGCTCGGGAGCAGTGCTGCTTCTCGGCGGCTTCAAGCCGGATGCGGCAACCGATGAGCGGCTGCGCGACTTTGCCCGCGCCGGCGGCGGCGTGCTCCGTACTCCTGTCGAAACCCGCGCCGCGAGTGACATTTCCGCGGAAGCGCTGCGATGGAGCCTGCCGCCGGAGTTGTCGCCGCTGCCGCCGGAGCCGCTCGCCACCGCGGTTCGAGCCGTCCGGGCGCGGGGGCTGGGCGAGCTTGCCGCGGCTGCTGCGCCGCTGGGAGATGTGTTGGTTCTCGGCCTGGCCGGCCAGGGCAGGGAAGCCCGCTTTGGTGTGCTCGAAAGCTGGCGGTGGCGAATGGCGGGCGCCGAGCGCGCGCACGCTGAGTTCTGGGCGGGGCTCGCCCGCTGGCTCGCCGCAGGAGCGCTGCCGCCCGAGCGAATCGTTGCGCCGGGCGCCGTCCGGCCGCAGAGCGCGGTCGAGCTGTCTCTGCTGGGCGTCCCGTCTTCCGCGCCGGCCGCGCCGGGTGCAGCGGCATCCATTCAGTTGCTGCGCCCCGGCGGAGCGGCAGAGACGCTGCCGCTCGCGGACGGCCGGGCGATCTTCGTTCCTGACACCGTCGGCTCCTACACCCTGATCAGCCCCGGGAGCACGGATACGGTTCGGACCCTCGCCGCTCTCGCGGCGGCGCCGCCCGCCGAATCGTGGGCCAAGCTGTCGCTGATTGCCGCGCGTTCCGGCGGGATGGCGGTTCCGGCAGATTCGGTGCAGGGCGCGCTGGCCCGCTTCGCGCCCACTCGCCCCCCGCCTTCTTTGCCGCGCCTTCCAACGGAACTCTTCTTCGCCGCGATTCTCCTGCTCGCCATCGCCGAATGGGCGGTCCGGCGGGTGTACGGCGCGCGGTGAGACGCTGCCCCGGCTCATGAGCGGCTCCTCGCTCACCGCCTTTGCGAGCCACCCGGCCTGTGGCCGCCATGACACCGGTTGGCGCCACCCGGACCATCAGGGCCGGCTCCCGGCTCTGGTCCGGGCGGTCTACCGCGACATGGTCGCGCTGCACCCCTGCTTGCTCGAGATCGAAGCCATTCCCGCGGCTGAGGAAGACCTGCTGCTGGCGCATACGCCCAGCTATCTGAACACAGTTCGTGCGGCGGCCGCAGCCGCCGCAGCCGCGGGCACCCAGCAACTAATCCCGCCGGGTGTCGTCGTTTCCGCCGCTAGCTGGGATGCCGCCACCGCGGCCGCTGGTGTTTCGCTCGCCGCCGCTAATGCCGTGGCCGCGGGCAAAGCACAGAATGCGTTCGGTGCGACCCGCCCTTCGGGAGCCGGCGCCGCGGCGGGTAGCGCGGGCGGCTTCAGCATCTTCAACAATCTGGCTATTTGCGCCCGGCACCTGGTACAGCGCCACGGTTCAGACCGGGTGCTCGTAATAGAAGTGGGGGGCTCCGGCCCATCCGCAACGCCGTCGCTGCTGGCAGGCGACCGATGCATTCGGGTGCTTTCGTTGCGCGAAGCCGGCCCGGCGCACTCACCGCTCCCGGTGCAGCTTCCTGCCGGTATGGCGGGAGCGGCATTTCTAGATATTCTGGATTCGGCGCTGGCCGGTGCGACGGCTGCCTTCGACCCAGAATACGTGGTCGCCGGCATCGGCTTCGATGCGCTCGCAACGGACCCGGTCGGCTCACTCGCCCTCGAACCCGTCGATTTCTATGCACTCGGGCAGCGCCTGATGGAGACCGGCGGCGCGACCGCGGGGCGCATTGTTGCGCTGCTCGAAGGGGGGTACCATGCCCCGTCCACAGGCGAGGCAACCGTCCAACTGCTGCGCGCGCTCTGTGGCCTGAAAGCAGCCTGAAGCTGCACGCCCCGCACTCGCGCGGCGTGGCGGGGTTCGCACTTCGCCACTATACTCCCCCGATGGGAGATAGGAAGCTGCCTGGCTCCGGACCGGCATTGCCGCCGGGCGTCGCGCCCTCGCTGCTGGATCTGATACGCCTGAGTCCGCCTGGGATTTTTCCGCCGGGCGGTCCCGAATTGTACCGGCACATTGCCCGGCTCACCGAGCTAGCGGCCGGCATGGAGCTGCTCGACCTCGCCTGCGGGCGCGGGGTCAGCACAGAGTTCCTCTTCCGCCTCACGCGGGCCGAGGCTGCTGGTGTCGACCCGGACGAAACGCTGATCCGCGCCGCTGAAGCACGCGCCCGCGAAGCATCTCTGGACGCACGCCTGCACTTCCAAGAAGCGTCCCTCACAGATCTCCCCTACAAGGACGACATCTTCGATGTCGCGATCGCGGAGATCGGGCTCGCCGCATGTCCGGATCCGGCGGCCGCTATCCGCGAGTTGGTCAGGGTCACCAAACCCATGGGCGCGCTGGTGCTGGTGCAACTGATTTGGACGGGCAATGTGGATGAAGAGCGGCGCGAAAAGCTGGTCGAGCATCTCGGCGCCCGCCCGCTGCTCCTCATCGAGTGGAAGCAATTGCTCCGTAATGCGGGCGCCGTCGAGCTACAGGTCGAGGATTGGTCGGACCGGGCATCTGCCTTTGCCTCGTCCGCGGGACAGCGCGTGGGAGATTTCCCGCACGCCTACAGCTTTCGCGACCGCATCAAGGTCCTGCACCGGGCGATGCAACGCTGGGGCTGGCGCGGGCTCAAGGGTGCGCTGCTTCGCGAGCAGGAAAGCCACAACCTGCTGACACGCGAGCGGGTGCTCGGGCTCTCGCTGATCAAAGCGGTCAAGTGGAACCAGGCGGCACCCGCCGAGCCGTCACCCGCTCCCCCTGCCTCCGCATAAATGGCGATTGTAGCTGAAGCCGCACGCGTCGCTCCGGAACTCGTCGCCGCCATCCAAGCGGAGCTGCGCCGCCAAAAACTTGGCGGGTGGCTCCTCGCCAGCTTCCGGGGCAGCAACCCAGTCGCGTCGGCGCTGCTCGGCATTCCGGCGCTGTCCCGCCGCTACTTCGTGCTCATCCCGGCCACTAGTGCACCAATAGCCATCACCCACCGCATCGAACAGCAGCCGTGGCGCGAATGGCAGGGCGAGAACCGGCCTTATCTCGGCTGGCGCGAGCTGGAAACGGAGCTTGCCCGGCTGCTCGGCGGCAGAGGCAAAGTCGCTGTCGAGTTTTCTCCGGAAGATGAGGTCCCGTACGTAGACCTGGTGCCCGCGGGGGTGCTCGAACTCCTGCGGCGGCAGGGCGCCGAAATAGTTTCTTCCGCCGATCTGGTCACCCTCTTCCACGCCCGCTGGTCCCCGTCGGGAGAGGCCAGCCATCACCGGGCCGCGCGTATCGTGCAGGAAACCGCGCACGCGGCATTCGCCCGCATCGGCGAGAAGCTGACTGGCGGCGAACCTGCAAGCGAATGGGAGATCCGCGAATGGATCGTGCGCCAGTTGGCCGCGCGCGGGCTGCGTGCCGGGGCGGATGCTACCGTCGCCATCGGCCGCAACGCGGCGAACCCGCACTACGGTCCGACCCCCGATTCGCACGCGCAGATCACACCGGGAAGTTTGGTGCTGATAGATCTGTGGGGCAAAGAGGACGCCGGTGCCATTTTCGCGGACCAGACTTGGATGGGGTTCGCGGGCGAACAGGTCCCGCCCCGCATCCAGCAGCTTTGGGAGGCGGTGCGTGATGCACGGCAGGCGGCGGAAGACCTCGTGATCCACCGCTTCTCAGACGATCTGCCCGTGCGCGGGGCGGAGGTAGATGATGCGGCGCGTGCCATCATCAGCGGGCGGGGGTACGGAGACTTCTTCATCCACCGGACGGGGCACTCGATCGATCGCGAGCTGCACGGCACCGGGCCCAACATCGACAATCTGGAGACGCGGGATACACGCCTGCTCGTCCCGGGCATCGGGTTTTCCATCGAACCGGGTATCTACATTCCAGGCGAAGCCGGCCTGCGCTCCGAAACGAACATGTACATCGGCGAGGGCGGGCCCGTAGTCACCACGCCAAACCCGCAGCAGGAGCTGATCCGCATCTCCGTTCCTTCCCAGAGGGTTTGACACCCCCGTCAGACGCCGGCGGCGTGCAAAGGATCGCTCCGACGCCGAATTCCCGCCTTCGCGGGAATGGCGTCACTGACGCGTCGGGCCTTGCTTCCGGCGGAGCGGCCAGTCCCCGCCCGCGACCGCTATCGTGCGGGGTTGCATCACGAGGTTAAACCTGCCAGGTTTCACCGTGTACATTCGGGTATCCTTCGGCTATCACTCGCTGCGTTCACCTGACCCTACGTGTCCAGAGCTGCTTTAGCCCGCATTCACCGGCCGCGCCAATTCGCCGCGGTTGCGACCCAGAAGCACGTGTCGGAGACGTTGCGCTCCGCCGTGCAGCGCGACCGGGTGGCGCACGCATATCTGTTCTGCGGCCCGCGCGGGGTCGGCAAGACCACCTTGGCGCGGGTGCTGGCGATGGCACTCAACTGCCCGAACCGGGGCGAGGATGGAGAGCCTTGCGGGGTTTGCGACTCGTGCGACCGCATTTGGGGGGGCAAGACATCTCTGGATGTCATCGAGATCGATGCCGCCTCGAATCGCGGGGTGGATGATGCGCGCGACCTGCGCGAGCGCGCGATGTACGCCCCTTCCGAGGACGGGCGCGTCAAGGCGTACATCATAGACGAGGCGCACCTGCTCACGCGCGAAGCGTGGAACGCGCTGCTCAAGATTCTCGAGGAGCCGCCGCCGCGGGTGATCTTCGTCTTCGCGACCACCGAGCCGCAAAAGATCCAGCAGGCCGCCCCGCCGATTCTTTCTCGCTGCCAGCGCTTCGATTTCCATCGCATCGGCAACCGCGAGCTGGTGCAGCGGATGAGCGAGGTGCTCGAAAGCGAAGGGCTTTCCGCCACCGAGAGCACCCTGCTCCCCATCGCCCGCAAGGCCGATGGCGGAATGCGGGACGCACTTTCCCTGCTGGACCAGGTCCTCTCCTTCACCGATGGAGAGCCGGGGCCGGAAGACGTGCGCCGCGTGCTCGGCCTCGTCGGGGAAGAGAGATACCTCGAGCTCGCGGAGATCGTCGCCGACCGCCGCCATGCCGATGTCTTCAGCTACGTCGCCCGCCTCATGGCCGAGGGCTACGATTTGACGGAGTACTATCGCGGCTTGGCCGATTTTCTCCGCGCGCTGCTCGTCATCAAGCTGGGCGATGAAGCCGCCGCCGACATCCGTTCGGATCTGCGGGACGCCTACGCCGCTGCCGCGGCGCGGCTGGTTACCGGAGATTTGCTGCGAATGCTTTCGCAAGTTGCCGAGCTGGACGCCGACGGCCGCTTCCGCAAGAGCGGGCAGCAGCAGATCTTGATCGAACTGCTCTTGCTGCGCTTTGCATTCCTGGACAGCACGGTTGCCCTGGAAGAGGTGATCTCCGCACTGGGCGGCCGCGGCACCCCGTTGCCGCCCAGTGCGGGGCGAGAGCCCGGGCCAGCGCCGGCGCCAGCTTCAGCCCCGGTGCGCGAGTCTGCCGCGCCCCAGGCCGCCGCGGCGGCCACACCGCCGCGAGCTCCCGCGCGGCAGCCGGCCGAGGCGCCCCCCGCGACGCCGCCCGCGGCGAAGGCGTCATCCCCAGCTCAGCGGGCCGCGGCTGGCCCGGTAGATGCGGCGCGATTGCGCAAGGTGTGGCAAGCGCTGCTCGCGGATGGCAGCGGCCTCCCCGGCGGAACCCGCCCGTTGCTCATGGCAGCGGAGGTGCGCAGCGGCGGCGAGGGCGAGGTCGTGCTCCGCCTGCCGGCAAACTCGATGTTGGTCGAAAGTCTCGAGCAGCCCGCCCAGCGCCGGCCGCTCGAAGCGGCACTATCGGAAAGGCTCGGCACGCCGGTCCGCCTGCGCATGGAGATTGGCGGCAAGGACACTGGTCCCCCGGAGCTCACGGCCGAGCACATTCGCGGCGAGCGGCTCAAACGGCTGGCGGAAGAGGAACCGGTCCTGCAACAAGCGGTAAAAGACTGGGATCTGGAACTCTTGGACTGATCGGCGGGTTCAGTCGCGCTTGCGCACCCGCCGCTCTCCTCTACCTTGTAGCTTTGCACTACGGCGACTCACGGGGATGAACGAAAACTTTCAGCAGATTCTGCAGCTTGGCCAGCAGGTTCAGGCTAAACTTTCGCAGCTACAGACGGAGCTCGGCACGCGCACGGTTTCTTGCTCGAGCGGCGGCGGGATGGTGACGGTCACGGCCGACGGGCAGGGCAAGGTCCGCTCGATCAAAATCGACCCCGCGGCGCTTGAGGGCAGCGATGCGGAGTTGGTAGAAGACCTCGTGCTTGCCGCCGTTTCAGAAGCTCAAACGCGCGCGCAGTCGGTGTATGAGGAAGAGATGAAGAAGCTGTCGGGCGGGTTCCCGATGCCGTTCTCGATGCCAGGGCTTTGACGGGCAGCCGTACCGCGCGTTCGAGAACTTCCCGTAGCACCCCGGGCAGAGCACGTTGTCCGCGATAGACGATCTCGTCACTGAACTGGCACGGCTGCCGGGCATCGGTCGGAAGACCGCTGCCCGGCTCACGTATCACCTGCTGAAAATGCCGGCCGCGAGCACGCAGAACCTGGCCAACGCGCTGCTCGTTGTCTCCGAGCAGATACGCCCGTGCGAGATCTGCGGCAACCTGACGGATGCTTCGCCCTGCGGCATCTGCGAAAGTCCGCGCCGCGACCGGTCGATAATCTGTGTGGTGGAAGAAGCCTCCGATGTAGGGGCCATTGACCGGTCGGGCGGCTTCCGCGGCCTGTTCCATGTCCTGGGCGGCCGCTTGTCGCCGCTGGACGGAATCGGGCCAGGCGAGCTGAACATCGTTCCTTTGCTGCAGCGCTTGAATGGCGCGGATGAGGTGCGCGAGGTAATCATCGCAACCAACGCGAGTGTGGAAGGGGAGGCGACTGCCGTGTACCTGCACAAGCTCGTCACTCCGCTCGGCGTCAGGATCACCCGCATCGCGCGCGGGCTCCCCGTGGGCGGCGATCTGGAATACGCTGATGGCGTGACCATTGCCGAGGCATTGTCCGGCCGCCGGGTAATGTAGACCTGTTCGACGGCGCTCTTGTCCCCAATCCGGCAGATGGAAAACAATAGAATTGGCCGTATCGTTGGTTTTACTGTGCTCGCCGCCGCGGCAAGCGTGGTCCTGGGCGCTCTTCTGGTTCGGGATCAACTCAGCCGGCACCGGCGCGAGCTGTTCAGCGCGCAGCCGCTCCACCGGCTGGCCGCGCTGACCTATCTCGGACGGCTGCCGCCATCGGTAGACAGCGTCCTCCTGCTGAGGGACTTCGTCGCGTGGGAGCGCCGCCCGATGATCCGCAAGCGCGCAGTCAGCCTTTTGGCTCGTATCGAGCAGTCGCTGGACAGATCTCCGGGCAGTGTTCCGGCCGCCGCACGGGCGGGGTGAGATGGCGGCACGCCGCACTACCGCTTTCACTGAAGATGCCCACGCACGTGCCGCCCGGCTGCTGGAAGGCTTGGTCGGGACCGGCGGAATCCGCTGGGCCCTGCTCCTGGATGACAGCGGAAACCAGCTCGTCAGCGCTGGCGAACCCCCGCGTTGCGACATCCCGATGTTCGCTTCGCTCGCCGCGGCGGACTTCGCGGCCGGGGCCCAATTGGCGAAGATCATCGGTGCGGGCGAGCTGCAGACCTTCTATCATGAAGGGGAGCGCGAGTCCATTTTTTTCGCGGCCGTGGCCGCCGCTGCGGTGGTCGTAGTGCTGTTCGACAGCAGTTCCATTCCTCTCGGTGCCGTGACTCTTCACACCAAGCGGTTGGCGAAGGATTTATTCCCCATAATGGCCGGGGCCGCCAACCCTTCCGCACTACGGCGCCCGAATTCACCTCTCCAAGCTCACTATGCCGACGAAGCAGCGACGGAAATCGACCGCGTTTTTCGCGATCGCTGAGGAGCGCGTCCTATGTCGATGATCAACTACGCCTCGCGCGAGATCAACTGCAAGATCGTGTACTATGGTCCGGGCTTGGGCGGGAAAACGACGAATCTCGAGCATGTATACGAGAAGGTCGCCCCGGCGACGCGCGGCAAGCTGATCTCGCTGGCGACCGAAACGGAGCGGACCCTGTTCTTCGACTTTCTGCCTGTGGACCTCGGCACCATCCGCGGGTTCAAGACACGCTTCCACCTTTACACCGTGCCCGGCCAGGTGTATTACAATGCGTCCCGGAAGTTGATCTTGAAGGGAGTCGACGGGGTGGTTTTCGTCGCCGACAGCCAGGTAGAACGGCTGGATGCGAATCTGGAATCCATGCACAACCTGTACGACAACCTACGCGAGTACGGAATGGATCTGTGCGAACTCCCCTTCGTAATCCAGTACAACAAGCGCGACCTGCCGAACATCGCCCCCTTGGGCGAATTGCAGGGGCACCTGAACCCGAATGCCGTCCCGCACCACGAGGCGGTCGGCACCCGTGGCGTCGGCGTATTCGATACCTTGAAAGATGTGAGCAAGCAGGTCATCAAATCGCTGGGCTGAGGCGCGCGACCGGGAGCCCGCGGTGAACCTTCCCAACCTGATTACCATCGGGCGTATCATCCTCGCCCTGGTGCTCGTCCCGCTTCTCTTCATCGATCAGTTCACGCCACGAATCGCTGCCTTCGTGATCTTTCTCGCGGCGGCCTTTTCCGATCTATGGGACGGCCACCTCGCCCGGTCGCAGGGATTGATCACCGATCTCGGCAAGCTGCTCGACCCGCTGGCCGACAAGCTGCTTCTCGCCTGTACCTTCATCCCCCTTTATGTCATCTCGCACCGCGGCGGCCCGGGCCACGAGTTCCCCTGGTTTGGCGCGGTGCTTCCCCTTTGGGTGATGCTGGTTATCTTCGGGCGCGAGCTGTTCATCACCCTCTTCCGCAGCTACGCGGCCCGGCGCGGGGTGATCATAGCGGCGGGGAAGTCCGGGAAGTTCAAGGCGGTCTTCCAAAACATCTCGATCGGCTCCGCGGTGTTGTGGTACGCGCTGCAGGCGGAGGCAGCCAGCCGCGGCTGGTCCGGCGGCGGGTGGGCTGCGTGGGAAGTGTTTCATCGCACGTTCACCATTGCCGCACTATCGGTCGCGCTGATTCTGACCGTGTACTCGATGATGGTCTATCTTCGGCAATATCGTACCCTGCTCCCTGGGTAGCGCGCTACCCAGGCTGCGGATGGCATATCGCTTGCGACTCTGCACGCCGCACATCCTCCGTATTTTCGCACCCACGCAACAGCGAATGAGTACAAAACGTACTGACGCGGTTCAGGACGCGCCGGCCGATGAAGAAGAAGACACCCAAGGGGCTGCGCCAGACGAAACCGGGGCGGGGGAAGATCCCTTCGCCGGAGAGCATGCCGCTGCCGGTCCTCCGGTAGAGCAGCAGCCAGATGCTGATCTAGATTCGCTTCGCGACCGCCACCTCCGCTTGGCCGCCGAATACGACAACTACCGTAAACGAACTGAGCGGGAGCGCGGCGAACGATGGCAGCGGGCCCAGGCGCAGCTCATCGAGCGTCTTCTCGAACCGCTGGATGACCTGCAACGCGTAGCCGACTTCGATCCGGAAACCACCTCGGCCGCCGCACTGCTCGAGGGCGTACAATTGGTCGAGCGGAAGATGCTGCGCACCCTCGATGCCGCGGGCCTCAAGGTGATTGACCCTGTGGGGGAACGCTTCGATCCCGCCTTCCACGAAGCGTTGACCATGACGCCTACCGACGACCCGGAGCAGGATGAAACGGTCGGAGAGGTTTTCCAGAAGGGGTATGAGTTGGATGGAGTGCTGATCCGCCCGGCGAGGGTTGTCGTACGGCAGGCTTCGTGAGCGGCGGCCACACCCGCGTTCCGTCACCTGTCCGCCCCGTCTGAGCTTCACACCCGATGGCTACCTCAACCAAGGATTTCTACCGCACGCTCGGAGTCGCGGAGAATGCGAGCGCCGAAGAAATAAAAAAGGCGTATCGCAAGCTGGCGAAGCAGTTCCACCCGGATGCCAACGCCGGAGACCCGGCCGCCGCCGAACGCTTCAAGGAAATTTCCGAAGCCTACTCGGTCCTTTCTGACGACAAGAAGCGCAAGCAGTACGATCAGATGCGCAAGTTCGGCGGCTTCGCGGCCCCCGGCGCCGGCTACGGTGCCCGGCGCGGCGCGGCGGGAGGCGCCCAGCAGCAGGGGGGCTTCTCTTTCGAAGATTTAGGCGGTGTCGGCGGGCTTGGCGACATCTTCGGCTCCATCTTCGATATGGGCCGCAAGCGCGGCCGCGGCCACGGGCAACAACGGGGGCAGAATGTCGAGTACGCCGTAGAGATTCCCTTCGAATTAGCCGCCCGCGGTGGCAAGCTCCCGGTCTCGATCCCGATGACGGAAGAGTGCCCCACCTGTTCCGGCTCCGGGGCGCGACCGGGCACATCTACCGTGACCTGCCCCGAGTGCAAGGGAAGCGGTACGGTCACCTTCGGGCAGGGCGGTTTCGCCGTCAGCCGGCCGTGCCCCGCCTGTTATGGCAAAGGAGTGATCGCGCCCGACCCTTGCACGACCTGCGAGGGGCGGGGGCAAATTCGCCAGCAGCGGCAGATCCAGCTCAGCGTGCCGGCAGGAGTGGAGACGGGGTCCAAGCTGCGCCTGCCGGGGCAGGGCGAGCCGGGCGCGGGTGGCGGGCCCCCGGGCGACCTGATCATCAGCTTTCGCGTAGAGCCGCACCACTTCTTTCGCCGCGACGGCCTGAACGTAGAGGCAACAGTCCCGATCAACATCGCCCAGGCAACCCTCGGTTCCAAGGTCCGCGTGAAGACGGTAGATGGGAAGCGGGTGGTGCTCAGAATACCGCCGGGCACCCAATCCGGCACCCGGTTCCGTATCAAAGGGCAGGGGATAGAGAAGGGTGCGCAACGCGGCGACCAGTTCATCCGGGTAGATGTCGCCGTGCCCGAGAACCTGAACGAGCAGGAGGCCGCGTTGATGAAGGAATTTGCAGGCGCCGCGTCGATGCGCTTTTGAAGTGCAGCACTGAGCGCGCCCGGACCGGGCAGAGCGTTGTGGGCGAGGGGCAGCGGCACGGCCGCTCGCTCCTCGTAGTTCGCTATCTTTCGCCGTTGGGCGGCCGATGAGCCGCGTCTTCTCGGATCACGACCTGCTCACTTGGGAAGCCTACCCGAGCGGCGGCGCGTACGGGTTGCCGCGGCACGCGAAGATCGTGCTGCACTGCCTCTCGGACCACACCCGCCGCTCGCGCTTCGTGGTGCACGACGGTGACGAAGCGGATGCAGCCGGGCTCGTCCGCGATGCAGACACAGACGAATTGCTGGATCTGCTCGGGCGTTCCCGGCCGCTGCCGTAACCCGGCGCTGCCGCGGCTAGGCCGCGATCCGCCCGCCGCCCAAGACGAGGTCGCCGCGGAACACCACGCAAGACTGGCCCGGGGTGACGGCGCGGAGCGGTTCGTCCAGCGCCAGTCCGAGCTTGCCAGGCTCCGCCATCGTCACCCTAGCTGCCACCGCCGCGGCGCGATGGCGGATCTGCACCTCGACCTGCTCGCCCTTCCCGGCAGGCGGAGCCAGCCAGTTCAGCTCCCTAATCTCGAACTCGCGGCGCAGCAGTTCGTCCGCGCTACCGATGACGACTTCGCGTTGCGCGGGCCGGCTGCCGATCACATAGAGCCTGCGGCCGTGCCCGCCGCCTAGACCCTTGCGCTGGCCGACGGTGAACCCCGCATACCCATCGTGCTCGCCCACGGTCTCGCCGCCGGTGGTGACGAGGGCACCGGGCGAAAGGGCCGGGTGCTCCGCTCCTAGCCGCCCGCGCAGAAACCCGACGTAGTCGCCGTCCGGCACAAAGCAGATCTCCTGGCTCTCGGGCTTTTCGGCGGTGACGAGTTCCATCTCCCGAGCACGTGCCCGCACCTCGGGCTTGGTCAGCTCGCCGAGCGGGAATCGGAGGGACGGCAGCATCGCCGGCGGCAGGCCCCAGAGAAAGTAGGCCTGGTCCTTGTTGCGGTCCAGGCCGCGCAACAGCGTCGGCGAACCGTCGGGCGCCCTCCCCATCCGCGCATAATGGCCTGTCGCAATCACCTCGCAGCCGAGCATCTCCCCCCGCTTCAGCAGGTCCCGGAACTTGGTGTTCCCATTGCAGCGAACACAGGGGTTGGGAGTACGGCCGGCGGCGTACTCTGCGACGAAGTCGTCTATGACATCGCGGGTGAAGTCCCGCTCGACATCGAATACGTAGTGCGGAATCGCGAGCCGGTCCGCCACCCGCCTCGCGTCCATGATGCCATCGAGGCCGCAGCACGTCTTAGACGGGGCGTCATTTTCCGAATAGCAGAACGTCTTCATGGTGACGCCGATCACCTCGTGGCCCTGCTCGACGAGCAGCGCCGCGGCCACCGACGAATCGACACCACCGGACATCGCTACCAGAACCGTCTGCTTCCCGCTGCTCATCGTTCCGCTCCCGAAGATGCCAATGCCGGCGACGCTGGGACACTGCCGGCTCCGGCGAGATCCCGCAGTCGCTCTATCATGTCAGAAATCAGACGAGCTGCGTCCACCACCTCCTCTGGCGTAGTCGACCAGCCATACGAGAAGCGGGCGACCTGCATTGCCAGCGGAGGCTCGACGCCCATCGCTAGCAGCACCCGCGACGGCTGCCGCGCCCCGCTGGCGCAGGCGGAGCCGCTGGAAGCCGCGACGCCCGCGCGGTCCAGCGCGGGAATCAGCAACTCGCCCGGAACATCGCTGAACGAGAAGTGCGAGATGGCCGGAGACCGGTCAGCGCCTGCTCCATTGATTCGGACTCCGGGCAGCGTCATTAATCCGGCTTCCAGATGATTGCGGAGCGTCCGGAGCCGATTCATCTCCGCTGAGCACTCCGCTAGCGCCGCCTGTGCCGCGGCAGCGAAACTCATGGCGCCGGCCACGTCTTCCGTGCCGGGGCGGAAGCCCCGCTCCTGACCGCCTCCGTGCAGCAACGGCGACAGCTCTGTCCCCTTGCGGATGAAAAGGGCCCCCGTGCCCCGGGGCCCGCCGATCTTGTGCGCGCTGAGGCTGAGCAGGTCGACGGGCACGTCGTCCACACGCACGTTCACCTTGCCCAAGGCCTGGACGGCGTCCGTGTGGAAGACCACCCCCGCGCTCTGGCAGCGTTGTGCGAGTTCCGCGATCGGCTGGATGACGCCCGTCTCGTTGTTGACCCACATCACCGAGACCAGTGCGGGCCGTGCTGCTAGGAGCTCGTCCAACCCTTCCAGCCGCACCACGCCCTGCTCATCCACCGGCAGGTGGTGCAGCGTGGCGCCCCCGTCCGCGGCAGCGGCCATCGAGCGGGCGACGGCACTGTGCTCGACCATGCTGCACACCAGCACCGCCCCCGGCTCCGCGGCGCGCCAGCGGCCGAGCACCGCCACGTTGTCGGCTTCCGTCCCCCCGCGGGTGAACACGATTTCACTCTCGCGCGCCCCCAGCAGCTCCGCCAGCGACGCCCGCGCCTCATCCAGCGCGGCGCGCGACCGGCGGCCCCAGGCGTGGGCGCTGGAAGGATTGCCGTACCCGGCGCCGAGCACTGGCAGCATCGCCTCGAGGGCGGCCGGGCGCAGCGGGCTCGTCGCCGCATGGTCCAGATATATAGATGTCATCACCGTAGCTCGGCTGCAAGAATCCGCATGTAGTAAACCCCTCACAAGCTGAGGTTCGTACGCCAATGGGCCGAAACGCAGCGGTTGAAACCAGAAGCGGCGGCGGGTAGATTGGAGCGCACACTGCCTGTTTTTGCCTTTTCGCAAATGGGATGCTTCCTGACCTGCCCGCCCATCGCCCTCCGGTGTTTCGTACCACCGTGCACGGGACGGTATTCGGCGCGCGCTCGTCGCACCTGGATCAACTGGGAGAGGGCGAGCGGCTGCTGCTGATCCCCGATCCACCCGGTGAAGATGAACCTGCCGTCTGGGTACACCTCCCGTCGGGCGATCCGGTCGGGCATCTGCCGCCCGAGATCAACCGATGGCTGGCGCCGTGGCTGTTGCGAGGCGGCAGCGCTTCCGCACGCGCCGTGCGGGTTCGCGGCTCAGAATCGCCGAGCTGGAAACGGTTGCTGATCGAGGTGCAATGCGGCGCCGCTGGGGACCGCTGAGCGATACGGTTGCGAGTCCGATCCAGCGGAGCCCGATAGCAAACCTGCCCGTGCGGGATTGGGGTGCAAAACAGGGACGTGCAGCGCGTGGCAGTCCCCAACGCCATTGGCGTGACAAACGATCATGAACCTGGTGCGGAACAGTTGACGAAATGGGGAGGGGTATGTCTTTACGTCTGGTGTACCGGTCGAGTTTGCCAGAGACAAAGGGTGGTACCGCAACGCTGAAGCGCTTGAATTGATTGGAGAACGGTATGTACTGTTTGGTGCCACTCGCAGCGCAGAAGTTCTACGGGGTAGGATCAAGACAGCGATCGACTGGTATTCGTGCGCCAGCACGACTCGGGTTCTATGCATTGCGTAGCATGCTGCCCGCGCCCGACATGCTCTTTGTGCCGGTCAACGAACGGTGCGAATACCGGATATACGCGGAGGACGCTGTAGTGCGGTGAGGAATGTCACCCGCTGATCCCGCTTGCGAGAACCGGGACGGGTCCTCGAAAGTGTGGAAGGCGCAAGCCCGTCCACTTCCGCGGGCGGGCTCATTGTCGCTCAAATGCTCCGCACGCCCAGCCCCACCACATCGTCCACGGTAATGGTTTCGCGCGTGTAGAACGGCTCGCCGTATTCGGTGCGGATGAGCGAGCCGGCGCGCGCTGCGTGCATCTCCACCTGCTCGTACAGCGGGCGATCGCCGCCCGGGAACACCTCGCCACCCCAGGTGCGCCCGTCGAACTGCGACGAGTAGCAGTGGATCGCCTCCATCTTCCGGTCCATCTGCTCCGTGATATCTACCAC
>JBBSMO010000009.1:0-15717 GCA_038233155.1 Longimicrobiales bacterium | reverse complement strand
GGGGATGGATTGGTTCGTCAACAACGAGCCGGTGATGTTGAACAACCGCCGCTACGTACGCTTCGGCCTGGCACGGACCATTCCGGCTGCCGAGCTTGAGAGCGTAGGGATGTTCCGCAACGTGCCGGTGTTCGCGCAGCTCGGCACGGCGCGCCCGGCCGAAGTCGTGTACTTGCCAGTGCGGCCTGGCTGCGAACTGCAGCCGTTCAACTACGAGCCACGGGTGCGCGGCGTCCGCGGCAACGAGCAGTAGCAGGAGCAGGGGCTCGCACTGAGTGAGCCGGACGGGGCGCCCCGCGAGTGCGGGGCGCCCCGCCTTGCAAGCAGTACCCTTTGCGGCAGGTTGAGAGAACAGGCCTGCCGCAGCAGCACTTCTCAGCTTGTCCGTACGGTGTGGCTGGTGCTCTATGGCACCATTCTTGACAACCCCTGCGGCCAATGCGACGGTCTTCACTGGGAAGGCCGTACATTCACCACCCGTTTCGGGAGGCTTTATGAAACGACTGATAACCACCGCTGTCGCATTCGCGACGTTGGCGGCGGGAGTGAGCAGTACCGCGGAGGCGCAGAGAGCCAGCCGCTTCGACCTCGGAGTTTACGCCGGCGGTGCGTATACCACGTCCTGGCTGAACCTGGCTGATGATGCGGATGTCGTGCCCGGCACCTCGGGTGCGTTCGGAGCACTGGCTACGCTGTGGCTCACCCCGCAGTGGGGCATTCGCGCGCATGGCGCACTGATGCCCATGCAGCTTGAACAAGAGTTTGCTAGTGCCAGTGGTGTTGCTACCCCGGAGGTAGATGTCAACACCTACTTTTACGATCTCAATCTTGCGTTCCGGCCGTTCGTTGGCCGCGTAGGCGGCGGCCTCTTCAGCTCCCTCTACCTGTTCGCGGGGGGCGGGCTCGTCACGCCGGACTATGATGACGATGCGCCGCTCACCTGTCCCTCGATCCCGACTGGTGTTCTTTGCTTGGACAACCAGGCCATCGACCCGTTCCTCACGACCGTTGGGCAGGGTACCGCCGGCGGCGGCGTAGATCTGATCAGCCTTTCTAACAACATTGGCGTCTTCGGCGAACTGGCTACGCACGTCTATACCACGCCCTATCAGCCGGAAGGCGCGAACGTGGTCACTCAGGACGATACGGATCAGTTGGATGAGCCGACGGTGTTCACCTTTCGCTTTGTCGCAGGTGTGAAACTCGCGTTCGGCGATTTCCTCGGGATGGCTGCACCGGTCGTCGTTGCACCGCCGGTCGCACCGCTACCCCCACCGCCGCCGCCCCCGCCGCCACCACCACCTCCGCCCCCGGCGGACCGGCAAATTCAGGTTTGCGTGCTGCAGGACGGCGCGTTGATGGATGTCGAGGCGACCTTCCGCCCGGCTACGGGTGATACCATGGTCATGCAGATGGGCCAGCAGCGCCCCTTCTCGCAGGCCTACCCGAGCACCGGCCCCGGCTACGCCGCGGGGATGGATTGGTTCGTCAACAACGATCCGGTGACGTTGAACAACCGCCGTTATGTGCGCTTCGGCCTGGCACGGACCATTGCGTCGGCCGAGCTCGAGAGCGTAGGGATGTTCCGCAACGTGCCGGTGTTCGCGCAGCTCGGCACGGCGCGCCCGGCTGAGGTCGTGTACCTGCCGGTGCGGCCTGGCTGCGAACTGCAGCCGTTCAACTACGAGCCCGCAGTCCGGGGCGTCCGCGGCGACGAGCAGTAGCATCTTGCGCTGACGGATCGTAGCTCCCGCGGGGGGTGCTCTACCGGGCACCCCCCGTTGTTTTTCTGGTCAATGACAGCCGATCGCGCTATCATTCCCGGCGCGGGCGACCCGGTCCGCTCTTCGGCTTGTTCGCCTCTGCCACGTTCCATGCCAGACCTTTCCCGCCGTGGCTCCGGCCTCGAAAAGCGCGCCGCCGCCCGCGCAGCCCTCAATTCCGTTGAAGACGGGATGGTGCTCGGCCTCGGGACCGGGTCAACGGTGCGCTATCTGCTGGACGCAATCGCGGAACAGCGCGCACAAGGACGGCTTCGCAACTTGGTAGGCATTCCGACCTCGGTCGCCACTATGGAACAGGCCCAGAGGCTGGGGATCCCGCTCGCCGGTCAGGGCTACGCTGGCCCGGTGCATCTCGCCATAGACGGTGCGGATGAGGTCGACACCGACTTGCGATTGATCAAGGGCATGGGCGGTGCTCTGCTCCGCGAGAAGGTCGTTGCCGAAGCCGCCGGCCGGTTCCTTGTAGTCGTGGATTCTTCCAAAATCGTCCGGCAACTCGGCTCCGTCTCCCCCTTGCCGGTGGAAGTCGATCCGTTCTCCGCTCCCTTTCAACGTGCATTTCTTGAACGCCTCGGTTGCAGCCCGGCGTTGCGCACGAATGACAGCGGCAGCCCCGCCGTGTCCGATGGCGGCCACTGGATCTACGACTGCAGCTTTGCCGATGGAATCGCCGCCCCGGAAGAGCTAGCCGCTGCCCTCGACGGGCGCGCGGGGATCGTCGCGCACGGCCTTTTCCTCGGTTTGACCGACCTCGTTCTCGTGGGTGTCGAAGATGCCGTCCGCGAAATGACGGCGGCTTCGAGCGGGCGGGGCCCGGCGTGAAGGCACCGCAGATTGCCCCGTCCATCCTTGCCGCAAACTTTCTCAGGCTCGGAGAACAGATCGCCGAAGCCGAGGCGGGCGGGGCAGATCGGTTTCACCTCGACATCATGGACGGTCACTTCGTCCCCAACATCAGCTTCGGGCCAGGGATTGTAGCCGCCGCGCGCCACGCCACGGAGCTGCCGCTCGATGTGCACCTGATGATCGAATCGCCCGAGCGCTACCTCGACGCCTTCGCCCGCGCCGGGGCACAATCGATCTCGGTGCATATCGAGAGCTGCCCTCATCTTCATCGAACCCTCGAGCAGATTCGCGGCCTCGGCTGTAGTGCGGGTGTGGCTCTGAACCCGGCCACGCCGGTGCATGCATTGACGGAGCTCTCGGGGATGATTGATCTGGTTCTCGTGATGTCGGTCAACCCGGGCTTCGGCGGCCAGTCCTACATTGCCAGCAGCACCGAGAAAATCCGGCGCATTGTGGCCTGGCGCGGCGGGAACCGCGCGGGGGGTCCGGGCATACATGTCGATGGCGGAATCGATTCTGCCACTGCTCCTCTCGCTGCCGCCGCGGGAGCGGATGTATTGATCGCCGGCTCGGCAGTATTCGGTGGCGACCAGCCCGTCGCGACCAACATCGCCGCAATCTGCGCGGCCGCGGCGGTAGATTGTTGAATCGTCGTGGCGCAGCTTTCGCGCTGCTGCCTGGGTGGTGAAACCGGTAAACACAGAGGACTTAAAATCCTCCGCCGCGAGGCTTGCGGGTTCGAGTCCCGCCCCAGGCACTTGAAGCTCATGACCATGATCACTATTCTGCCACCCGCATGTTGGAACCGGTGAATCCCGAGCCGCTCGAGCCGCGGCTCCGCCTGGCGGCCGAGTTGTCGGACGCGGGCGAATGGGATGAGGCGCTACGCGTGCTTCGCGAGGCGGAGCACGAGCACCCGGAGGACCCCACGCTTCTGGCGATGCTTGGTGCGGCGGCGCAGGCGGCGGGCGCGCCCGGGATCGCGTACCGCTACTACCGTCGGTGCATCGATGCCGGCGCGGCCGAACCCGCCGTGCTCGCGGCAGCAGGCGCTGGCCTAGCTGCCTTCGACGACGCGGATGCGGAGCGCGTGCTCCGCTTGGCGGCGGTGACGGCGCCGCGGCTCAAGATCGCCCGACTCAACTACGGCATCTTTCTTGGGCGGGAAGGACTGACGGCGCAGGCGCTGGACGAACTGCGAGCAGCCGCGGCGCTGGACCCCGACGATCCCGTGGTCCGCCAGGAGCTCGCGGTTGCTTTTGTACGCGCCGGTCGCTTTTCCGAGGCGCTGCTCGTACTGGAGGATGCCGAGCTCGATGATGATCCCTGGCTGCTTACTCTGCAGGCGCTTGCACAGTTGAACGACGGGGCGGGGGAGAGCGCCGCCGAAACTCTGCACCAAGCGGCCCAGCTCGCCCCTGAAGATTGGGAGGTCCAGTTGCTCTCCGCGCTCGCCGGCGCAGCCCAAGGGTGGGAGGATCAGGCCTGGGCTGCTCTCGCCGCGGCGGAGGCAGCGGGAACCGCCGACCCCGCATTGCTCGCCGAAGTCGAGGAAAGCATCGAGGCGGGTGAAGAGACGGCGTGGGAGATGCTCGTCGAGGAGGTGGCGCCGAGTGCCCTGCGCGCCCGGCTCGCCGCGCGGGTATAATTCCAGACGATGTCCCAACTCCCGCCTGACCGCCGCTCGTGCTGAAGCTGCTTCGCCTGCTGGTCGCTGGCGGGGTAGCCGTCGCGGCGCTCTGGCTGGCGCTGGTCCTGGCAGTGTATGCCTTCGGGGCTCGCGACGAGGCACGGCAGGCGGATGCAATCGTGGTACTCGGCGCCGCACAGTACGACGGCCGCCCCTCCCCCGTACTGCAGGCGCGCCTGGATCACGCTATCGAGTTGTACCGCGCCGGACGGGCGCCGCTACTAGTGCTCACCGGCGGCGTGGGCATAGGCGACACGGTCAGCGAGGCAGTGGTGGGACGGCGCTACGCTGTAAAAGCGGGGGTTCCGCCAGAGGCGATCCTCACCGAACGCAGCGGCCTAAACTCGGGGCAGTCACTGGGCGCCGTAGAGGAAATGCTCGCGAAACGCAGCCGCCACACCGCTTTGCTCGTCAGCGACCCTTTTCACATGCTGCGCCTGCGCCTGATGGCAATGCGACTGGGGATGGAGGTCTACAGCTCTCCCACCCGCTCGAGCCCGATCTCGGAGGACCGGCGCGCGGAGCTGCGGCACGTGTTGCGCGAAACGGTGAGCATCCCCGCCTCATTGCTCTCGGATCCGGCGCGGACGCGGGTCGAGCAGTCGGTGCGCGGTCTCTGAGGGAGTCTGCCGGCTCCGGCTCGTTGCTTGCGGCTGCCGCTGGCGACGGCCTACAACATCTTCCGAAACCAATTGCCAATGCAGATCCCGATCACCCGTTTCACCCTGGGCAATGGCCTGCGGGTGATTCTCTCTCAGGACAATTCCAACCCGGTGGTGGCTATCAACCTCTGGTACAACGTCGGCAGCCGAAACGAACGGCCGGGCCGCACCGGCTTCGCGCACCTGTTCGAACACATGATGTTTCAGGGGAGCGAGCACATTCCCGACACCGGCCACATCGCCCATGTGGAACGTGCGGGAGGCGCGATGAACGGCTCTACCTGGTTCGACCGCACCAATTATTACGAAACGCTGCCCGCGAACCAGCTCGAGTTGGGACTCTGGCTCGAGTCGGACCGCATGGGCTTCTTCCTGCCCGCGCTGACGCAGGAGAAGCTCGATAACCAGCGCGACGTGGTCAAGAACGAGCGCCGCTGGCGCGTTGACAACCAGCCGTACGGCGATTGGGACGAGCGTCTGCAGGAGATGCTCTACCCGCCGTCGCACCCGTATCATCATTCGGTGATTGGGAGCATGGACGACCTGGATGCCGCTACGCTCGACGATGTACGTGACTTTTTCAGCTCCTTCTACACGCCCAACAACGCGGTGCTGACTCTGTGCGGCGATTTCGAAGTCGCCCGGGCGAAAGAGTTGATTGAACGGTACTTCGGGCCGATCCCGAGCGGACCGCCTGTGCCGCCACTTCCGGGAGAACCGAACATTCCAGAAACCCTCGGAGGGGAGAAGCGTCTCGAGCAGGCGTCGGAAGCGGCGCTGGCGCGCGTGTTCCTCGCCTTCCGGATCCCGCCCTACGGAGACCCGCGATTTTATGCTGCGGATCTGGCGGCGCATCTGCTCGGCTCCGGTCGCGCGTCGCGCCTCTACCGGCGCCTGGTGCGCGAGCAGCAATTAGCCACGGATGTTGCCGTGTTCACCTTTCCGCTGGTGACCGGGGCGGCGATGTTCGTGGTGCGGGCAACCGTGCGCCCGGAGAGCACGGCGGGAGCGGTTGAACGCTCCCTCGGGCGCGAACTGCTGCGAATGTCGGAAGAAGACGCTTCCAGCGTAGAACTCGGGAGGGCGCGCACCTCGATCGAAACGCAACACCTGGTTTCGTTGCAGCAGGTGGGGCAGCGTGCGGATCAGCTTTCCATGTTCGCTACCTTGTTCGACGCGCCGGAACTGATCAACACCGAACTCGATCGCTATCGCGAGGTTGAGCCGGCGGACATCCGGAGCTTCGCGCAAAAGTTTCTTCAGCCAGACAACCGGGCTGCGCTCGTGTACGAACCGGCGGTTGTAGCGGTGGCGGCATGAGCGCGGTGACTGAGTTGGACCGAAGTGTTGCGCCAGCCCCCGCCGCGCTGCGGCCCTTCGATTTTCCGGACACCGCCTCGGCGCGGCTGCAGCCGGGGATACAGGTGCGCGTCGCGCCGATTCACCGGCTGCCAGTCGTCACCTTCACCCTTCTGCTGCCATTTGGCGGGAGCAGTGAGCCGGGCGACCGCGCCGGCCTCGCCTCTTTCACCGCCGCGCTGCTGGAAGCCGGTGCCGGCGACCGCAACGCCGCAGAGATCGCCGAGGCGCTCGAGAGCATCGGTGCGGAGCTGGACGTGGGCGTTTCTTGGGACGCGACCCACGCGGGAGTGACCACCCTCTCATCGCGGTTGCCCGAAGCAGTGGGCATTCTGACCTCCTTGCTTCGCGAGCCGACCTTTCCCGCTCCGGAAATTGAGCGGTTGCGCGGCGAGCGCACCGCCGAAATTATGCAGCGGCAGACGGAGCCCCGCAGCTTGGCGGGCGAGGTGACGGCGCGTACTCTGTACGATGACGCATCTCCGTACGGACGCCGGTTGATTGGCGGGCTCGACAGCCTCGCCGGGTTGACCCGGCAGGACATCCTCGCCTTTCACGGCGAGACCTTTCGTCCGGCCGGCGCGACTCTGCTTGCCGCTGGAGATGTTACGCCGGAAGAGGTCACTGCACTCGCGGAGGAGCACCTTGGCGGCTGGGCGGGTGCCCGCGACGCGGGCACCGTTCCCCAGGTCCATGCTAGGGCGCAGGCGCCGCAGATCACCCTGGTCGACCGGCCGGCTGCCGCGCAGGCCGAGTTGCGGGTTGCACACATCGGGGTAGATCGCGCGACCCCGGACTACTTTCCCCTCACGGTGATGAACTCCATTTTGGGGGGGAGTTTTTCTTCCCGGCTCAACCTCAACCTGCGCGAGCGCAACGGCTACACCTATGGCGCGCACTCCGGGTTCGCGATGCGCCGCCAGCCCGGCCCCTTCGTCATTTCGGCTGCCGTGCAAACAGAAGTCAGCGCGGCAGCGCTGCGGGAGGTTTTCGCGGAGGTCCGGCTGCTGCGCGACCAAGGGCCCACGGAAGAGGAGTTGACCGCCGCGCGCAACTACATCGCGGGCGTTTTCCCCCTGCGGCTGCAGACCACCGCCGGTGTGGTGTCGCGCCTAGCCGAGGTCGCGCTGTACGGCCTGCCTGAGGACTACCTTCAGACGTACCGGCAGCGGGTGCTGGCGGTTTCTGCGGCAGACGTGCAACGCGTGGCCCGCGAGCAGGTGCGGCCCGATGAACTGAAGGTGATTGTCGTGGGGGACGCAACCACCATCAGACCGCTGCTCGAAGCCGAGGGTTTCGGGGAGATCGAAATCGTCACGCCGGAAGCTCCGTGACGCTTCCCGCGGGCACTTCAGGGGATCCCGCCAACACATCAGGGGAGAGGCGTTTTCCGCTCCGCCTGGACACGCGCCCGGTGTACAGCGGGTCCGTCGTGGATCTGAGCCTCGACACGGTCCGCTTTCCGGATGGTTCCACCGGCGAGCTCGAGATGATCCGGCACTCGGGGGCATCCGCTGTGGTCGCCATTGCCGGGGAGGAGAATGCTGCCGATCCCCAACTTCTCCTCGTGCGCCAGTTCCGCTACGCCGCGGGCGGCTTCATCTACGAAATCCCGGCGGGCCGCCCTTCCCGCACGGGCGAGCCTTGGGCCGAGTGCGCGAAGAGGGAGTTGGAAGAGGAGACCGGCTGGGCCGCGGCGTCCGTGCGGGAGCTAACCTGCATCTTCACCACCCCCGGCTTTACCGACGAAAAGATTCACATCTTTCTGGCGACCGGGCTCCATGAGGGCACCCTGCGGCGCGACCCGGATGAATTTCTGGAAGTGCAGGCGTTCCCCCTCAGCGAGTGCGTTGCCATGATAGGTGATGGCAGAATTGTGGACGCGAAGACCATCTGCGGCGTCCTCTTCTATGCGAACCGTAGGTTACGGAGTTAGTCCATCCGGGTGCGCCGCCGGAGTGTCCACTTCTGCATACTCCTGTCCACGGGCGGGGACAACTAAGGGCAGCGCGACGTGATTGTTCATCTGCTGGATGTCCGGCATTCGCCGGGGTTTGGACCGATCCGAACGCCGCCCGGCCGGTGGTATGGAACGTGCGCTTTTAGGCAGGCAGCCAACTGCGGAAACGGTGCGTACACGCCACCGCGAGCCGCACGGCGGTCTTGTTTTCACACGCAACCCGCAGGAGCCTGATGATCGATCCCATCCGTGCGAATGACAGCAACCCGGCCGAGCCCGTAGCGCTGAAAGCGCCGGTCAAGGATCTGGATGACAGCAGCGTGGTAGCGGCCTTTTTGGCGGGTGACCACGCGGCGTTCAGCGAACTCGTAGACCGGTACCAGAACCGGCTCCTCAACTTTGTGTATCGGACGACCGGCGACCGCGAGCGCGGAGAAGACCTGGTTCAGGAGACCTTCATCCGGGTGTACCGGCACCTGCACCGCTTCGACCAGTCCAAGAAGTTTTCCACCTGGATCTACACCATCGCCTCGAATCTGGCGAAGAATGAGCTGCGCAACCGCTCGCGCAACCCGCTAGTGCTGTTCCAAACCATCAAGAAGAATTGGGATGCGGACCAGCGGCCTCTCGAGTGGGAGGACAACACCTACAAGCCGGACGATCTGTTCCGCAAGCGGCACCTCAAGCAGATGGTCGAAACCGCCGTGGCCGAGCTGCCCGACCATCACCGCACCGTCTTCATCCTGAGGGAAATGGAGGGGAAGACATACGAGGAAATCGCAGAGATTACCGGGTGCAACCTGGGTACCGTCAAGAGCCGTCTCAACCGCGCACGGAACAACTTCGCACAGTTGGTCGCACCGCTTCTCGAGTAACGGTTTCGCGGGTGGGAACACCCGCTGCGAAGACGCGTACAAGGGGGGCGTAATGCGGCCGTGACAACGCGGCGCCTGCGTCCCCCTTCTCGCTTCCGGGTGTGATGGTCGACTGTTCGCAATTCCTCGACGGCTACTCCGACTTCCGCGACGAAACCCTAGATGCTGCGACCTACCAGCGGTTCGAGCTGCACCTGCTCGAATGCGCCGGTTGCGCCCGGTATCACCGCGTTGTGTGCCGCGGGGTGGAAGTGTTCCGCGAGATCCCGCCCCTGGCTCCCGCGCCGGACTTTTTGCCCCGCCTGCAACACCGGCTCTTTCACCTCAAGGACGAGCTGGGCGAATTCGGTACGCGGTCTTCGCCGGCCTCCCTGCTGCTCGTTGCAGCCGTGGCATCGGTTCTGGCCTTCTCGGCCTGGCTCCCGGTGCTGCGCAGCCAGTCGATTGCGCCGGTTCCGCTTCCGCCTGTTGCAGCGGTCGCGCCGCAGCCGCCGCAGCTACCCGCCGTTTTCCGCGCGGGCCCTCTGTTGATGCCCGCGCCGCCGGCACCCGCCTACCGGCCCGAGCTGGGGCGGCAGGCGTCCTCCACGGTGTTCTTCCGCTACTCGCCGCTGGGTGCATCCGCGGTTGCAGAGGCAGTGCCGGCGGTGTACCAGCCGTAGCGCTCCAGAGCCGGGGGGGTGGAAGATGCCGCAGCACCGGCACTCCGAACTGACGCGCCTGCTCGCTACCCCGGGCGGGGGCGTCTTTTTTCTCGACGGCGAGGAAGATTTTCTCAAGGAAGAGGCGGTCCGCCAGATTCTCGACGCCCATCTGGACCCCGCCACCCGCGACTTCAATCTAGATCATCTCGCCGCGGCCGATGCCGCCGCGGACCGGCTCGCCCCTCTGCTCGCTACCCCGCCGATGATGGCACCATGGCGCGGAGTCGTTCTGCGAGATGCGCAGGGGTTGAGCGCCCCCGGCCGGGCAGTGGTCGAAGAGGTAGCCGCGACCCCGCCCGCGGGGCTGCTCCTGGTCATCACCGCCACCAAACCGGCCCGGTCCAAGGCCGCATTCTATACCAGGCTCGCCAAGGCCGCGCACGCAATTTCGTTTCCGTCGGTGGGCACCCACGATGCCCCCGGCTGGCTGCTGGAACGCGCGGGCGAGGAGTTCGGCCTGCGCATGGTGCCCGATGCCGCGCGCGGCTTGGTTGCGGCGGTGGGGCCAAACCTGGGGGTGCTATCCGCCGAGTTGGCAAAGGTCGCCGCGTACGTTGCACCGCGCATGGAAATCACTACAGAGGATGTGAAAGCGGTCTGCGGCGCAATGCCGCACTACGACCGGTGGGAATGGTTCGACCTGGTAGGCGCGCGCGATAACCAAGAAGCCATGCGCCAGCTTCCGGTGTTGTTGGGGGCGGGGGAGAGCGGGGTAGGGCTGGTGATCGGACTCGCGAGCCAACTGCTCCGGCTCGCGATCGCAAATTCGGGCGGCAAGGACGCTCTCGAGCGCGCGCTCAAGCCGTACCAACGCTGGCTTGCGCGGCGTATTCTCCCGCAGGCCCGCCGCTGGACGCTGCCGGAGCTCGACGATGCACTCGCCGATCTGTTGCGGACCGACCAACTGCTGAAATCAGCTTCGCTCACCGAGCTGCAGGCAATGGAGGAGTTGCTGTTGCGGCTGGCCGCGCGGCGCGAGCAGGAGCAGCGCACCGCAGCGTGAGCCGCGACGCGCCGCACCCGATCATGGCGCCGGTTGGCGTGCGGCCCGGCCTGCGGTAGATTTCAGATCACCGCCGCTATTACCCGAACGAGTGCCGCCACCGCTTTGCCCCAGGATACACCATTGATGCAGCAGTGGCGCGAGGTGAAAGCGCGTCACCAGGATGCGCTGGTGTTCTTCCGCGTGGGCGATTTCTACGAGATGTTCAACGAGGACGCCGAAGAGGGCGCTTCGCTTCTTGGGCTGACGCTCACCTCCCGCAACAACGGCAGCTCGCGCGCGCCTCTAGCCGGCATTCCAGCGCACTCGTTGGACAGCTATTTGACCCGGCTTCTCAAGCTCGGCAGGCGGGTGGCCATCTGCGAGCAGGTCGAGGACCCCGCCGACGCCCGCGGCATCGTCCGCCGCGAGGTCGTAGAAACCGTTACTCCCGGAACGGTTCTAGACGAGGGGTTGCTCGATGGCGATCGCAACAACTTCATTGCCGCGGTTGCCACCGCTGGCGACTCTGCCGGGGTAGCCGCGGCGGATCTCTCGACGGGCGAATTGACGCTCGAGCGGATCCCGCGAGATACCCTGGCGGATGCGCTGCGGCAGCTTGCACCCAGCGAGTTGCTCCTCCCCCGCAGTGCCCCGGATCTCTCAGATGGCGGAACCCCATCGTGGATCTGCACCACCCGCGGGGATTCGCTCTTTGATCCCGCCAACGCGGCTGACGAGCTCAAGCGCTTCTACGGTGTGCTTGGCCTGGAAGGGTTCGGGCTGGGCGGGGAGGAGGACGACTTGCTCGTTGCCGCGGCTGGCGCCCTGCTCGCTTATGCAGCCGAGGTGCAGCCGCGCAGCGCCCTGCTGATGCGGCCGCCGCGGGTGCTGCGGAACAGCAGCAGACTGCTCCTGGACCAGATGACCTGCCGCAACCTCGAGCTGGTAGAGCCGCTCTTTGGCGGCGCGCGCGAAGGAACACTGCTCGGCGTGATCGGTGATACCCGCACCCCGATGGGTGCGCGGCTGCTGCGCCGCTGGCTGCTGCAACCGCTGGGCGAGTTGCGGCCCATCCACGACCGGCAGAATGCAGTGGGGGCATTGTTCTCCGACGCCCCCGCGCGAACCGAGGTGCGCGCGAACCTAAAGCGGGTTGGCGACCTCGAGCGGCTCGGAACGCGCGTCGTAACCGGTCGCGCGGGGCCGCGCGATCTGCTCGCCATCGCCACCAGCATCGAGCCGCTCCCCGCGTTGCGCGGGCTGCTCGGCAGCTTGGCAGAGGCGCCGCTGCTGGGCGAGCTCGCCGCGCTCGATACGCTGGAGGATGTCCGCGAATCGATCCTTGGCGCGCTCGACCCCGGAACGGGCGGCGCGGGCGGGGAAGGGCCCGTCATCCGCCAAGGATACCACCCAGAGCTGGACGAGTTGCGCGAGCTGCACTCGGGCGCGGTCGGGTGGATTGCACGCATGCAGGCGACCGAGAGGCAGCGCACGGGCATCGGGTCGCTCAAGGTCGGCTTCAACAAAGTGTTCGGGTATTATCTCGAAATCACCCGCGCCAACCTCGATCGGGTGCCCCCGGAGTACCAGCGCAAGCAGACTCTCGCCAACGCGGAACGTTTCTTCACCCCCGAATTGAAGGAATGGGAGGAGAAGGTGCTTTCCGCCGAGGAGCGCATTGCCGAGCTCGAGGCGCGGCTCCTCCGCGAGCTGCGCGAGCAGCTCGCCGCGGAAGCGCCCCGGCTGCACCGAGCCGCGGAGATGATTGCCCGGGCGGATGTGCTCGCCGGCTTTGCCGAGGTCGCGGTGCGCCGCGATTATGTACGGCCAGAGGTTCACGACGGCTTCGCCCTCCGCATCCGCCGCGGCAGGCACCCGGTGGTAGAAACCATGATGCCGCGCGAGACCTTCATCCCCAATGATGTCGAGCTGGATGGTTCGGCCAGGGTCATGATCTTGACCGGCCCGAACATGGCAGGCAAATCTACGGTGCTGCGGCAGACGGGGTTGGCCGTGGTGCTCGCGCACATGGGCAGCTTCGTACCGGCGGCCGAGGCGCGGGTACCGCTCACCGACCGCCTCTTCACCCGCGTGGGAGCGGCGGACAACTTGGTGCGCGGACAATCTACGTTCATGGTCGAGATGAGCGAAACCGCGGCGATCCTGCACGGCGCTACCGCACGGTCGCTGGTCCTCTTGGACGAGATCGGCCGCGGAACCGCTACCTGGGATGGTCTCAGCGTGGCCACAGCGGTCACCGAACACCTACACGACCACATCGGTGCCAAGACCATGTTTGCTACCCACTACCATGAACTCACCGAGCTCGAACACCGCTTGGACTCGCTCGTCAACTTCAGCGTTGCGGTCGAGGAACGAGGGGATGATATTCTCTTCCTGCGCCGCCTAGTGCCAGGCGGCGCAGACCGGTCGTACGGGGTTGAGGTGGCCCGCCTCGCCGGGTTGCCCCCCGCTGTCGTCCGCCGGGCGCGAAGTGTGCTGAGCGATCTGGAAGCGACTTCGGAGCGCCGCCACCGGCAGCGCGATGACGGGGCCCGCGCCTTCAACCCGGTGCAGCTAGCCTTGTTCGAAGCTGCCCCGCACCCCGTTGTCGAACGGCTTTCCGAGCTCGATATCGATGATCTCACACCGCTGCAAGCATTGAATCTGATCGCTGAACTCGCGGCCGAAGCCCGCCCGGCCGCCGCGCGCGCATGACCCGTCTTCTCCGTGCAGGTTGGTGCGCGGCTTTCATTCTTTCCGCCGGTTGCGCGGATCCTCTCCCGCAAACGCCGCCCCGCCAGCTCTCCGAATCTCCCTTCCAATACCCGGAAGATTTATGGGACGCCGGCGTGGAAGGCGAAACGCTCCTCCGCCTCTTCGTCACCCCCGGGGGAACCGTAGATACCGTGCGTGTCGAATCGGGCAGCGGCCACGCCGCCTTCGATTCCTCCGCCGTGCGCTGGGCCCCCGAGCTGCAATTCGAACCGGCCCGCCGGGGTGAAGATGCGGTAGGTGCTTGGGTGCTCCTGCCGGTGCAATTCAACCTGCAATCCACCCCCGCACCCGCGGACACTTCGCCATGAACTCCGCGGGCACCGGGCAGCACACGCCCCAGCTCCGCCACGGTTTGCCCTACGAAAACATTCTCGGGGTGATCGGGTGGACGCCGCTGATCCGCCTGAACCGGGTAACGGAAGGAATCCGCACCCCGGTCTATGGCAAGGCGGAGTTCATGAACCCGGGCGGGTCGCTCAAGGACAGAATCGGCCCCGCTATCATCGAGGCGGCAGAACGGGAGGGACACCTGCGTCCCGGCGGCACGGTCGTAGAGGGCACCAGCGGGAACACCGGGGTCGGGCTTGCCCTCGCGGCGGCCATCAAGGGGTACCGGTGCATCTTCACCATCCCCGACAAGATGAGCCAGGAGAAGGTGCGGCTGCTCAAGGCATTCGGCGCGAAGGTGATCGTCACGCCGACCGCGGTTCCGCCGGATCACCCCGACAACTACGTGATGACGGCGAAGCGCATCGCCGCCGAAACCCCGAACGCCATCCGAGCCAACCAGTTCTATAACCAGGCCAACCCAGAGGCGCACTACCGCACCACCGGTCCGGAAATTTGGCACCAGACCGAGGGGCGCGTGACGCACTACGTTTCCGCCGCGGGTACGGGCGGCAACATCACGGGCGTCGGGCGCTACCTGAAGGAGCAGAACCCGGCGGTGCGGGTGATCGGCGGCGATCCCGTCGGCTCGATCCTGCGCGGGTATTCGGAGACTGGAATGGCGGCCGAAGGCGTTCCATATAAGATCGAGGGAATAGGGCAGGACAAAATTCCAGGGACGCTGGACATGTCCGTGGTCGATGGGTGGCACAGCGTAGACGATCGCACTGCCTTCGGCATGGCAAGGCGCCTCACGCGCGAGGAGGGGTTGTTCGTCGGCGGTTCGGCGGGGCTGATCGCGCACGTAGCGCTCAAGGTAGCGCGCGAGGCCGACGACCCGGACGCTTGCGTCGTCACGATGCTCTGTGACACCGGCGAGCGGTATCTCTCGAAACTGTTCAATGACGAGTGGATGCGCGAAAATCGCTTCCTCGATGCGGAGAGTGTCACCGCCTTCGACATGATCCACGGCAAGGAGCGCGATGCGCCCGGCGTGCTGGTTTCGATCGGGGCGGGCACATCCGTGCGGCGGGCGCTGTCGCTCAGCAGCGAACATAACGTGTCGCAGCTCCCGGTGCTCGAGGACGGCGAGTGCGTAGGGCACGTGACCGAATCCGCGCTCATGGCGCGCGCCGTGGAAGCGCCCACGGTGCTCGACCAGCCGGTCGCGGAGCTGATGGAAGCACCGCTACCCGTGGTAGACGGCAGCCTGTCGCTCGCGAGTGTGACGCGGCTGCTCACCCGCCAGAACCCCGGCGTGCTGCTCCGCACCAACGGCGAGTTGGCGGGCATCGTCACGCGCTACGACGTGCTGCGGTATCTGACGGGGGACCGCTAGGCGGGAGACGGCTCGAGTGCCTCGGTCGTACCTCTTTGTTCAGGCTCGTGACACGAGCGTTACGGCTGCTACCTTTACCCCGGCACCTCCGGCCAGTACCTTTGGTCGGGATCGGCTTACCATCTTTCACAAGGCGAGACATCACATGCGAAAATTCGTTTGGCAGGCTGCACTTGCTACGGTCGCGGTTCTGGTGCCCTGTATGGCACCTTCAGCGGCGGCGCAGGGGGTGACCACCGCGGCGGTGACGGGCCGAGTTCTTGACCAGACTACCGGCGGGCCGTTGTCCGGCGTCCAGGTGATCATTTCGAACCAGGCGACCGGCACGCAGCAGGGGACCATTACCCG
>JBBSMO010000008.1:0-16003 GCA_038233155.1 Longimicrobiales bacterium | reverse complement strand
CCACGCTCGTCATCAACCGCAGCTACTCCTTCCCCGACTCCACGTGGGGGAGCGACGCCGAGCGCGCGGCGGTGGCGGCCGACGTGCTGGCCGGGTGGGACACCACGCGCGCCGCGCTGCTGGCCGAGTACGGTGTGCAAGGCGCCGCGGCGTGGCGGGCGCGCTGGATGCACGAGCGCGACATGCTGCGGCGGATGGCCGCCGCCGGCGTCGGCATCCTCGCCGGCAGCGACGCGAGCGACGAGCCGTTTGTCTACGCCGGCGCAGGCCTGCACGAGGAGCTGGCGCTGCTCGTCGCCTCGGGGCTTACCCCGCTGCACGCGCTGCAGGCGGCCACGCTGAACCCGGCGCGCTACTTGAGCGCCACCGACTCGCTCGGCACCGTCGCGCCGGGCAAACTCGCGGACCTGGTGCTGCTGGATGCCAACCCGCTGGAGGACATCCGCAACACAACCCGCATCCAGGCGGTGGTGCTGAACGGGCGGCTGCTCGACCGGGCGGCGCTCGACGCGCTGCTGGACGAAGCGCAGCGGGCGGCGAATCGATGAGAAGCGCACTCCGCGGAGCCCTCGGCTACCTCGCCACATTCATCGTGTCGGCTCATCCGGCGCTCGCTGCTGCGCAGGCATCGCCAACTCGCGCAACGGCCATTGTAGCTGGGCGGCTTATCGACGGGCGGAGCGCAGCCCCCCGTACGAATCAGGTGGTCCTGATCGAGGGGGACCGCATCACGGCCGTCGGTCCCCGCGCGACCGTGCGCATTCCGAACGGTGCACAGGTGATCGACCTGAGCGGGCAAACCGTGATGCCGGGGCTGATCGACGTACACACGCACCTCACCGCAATCCCCGAGCTGTTCAACACAGGCGACTACATCGGGATCACGGCGCCCGCGCGTGCGCTGCGCGCCGTGGAAAATGCGCGCGCCACCCTGCTGTCCGGGTTCACCACGGTGCGCGACGTGGGCGCCGCCAGCGGAGTCGACGTGGCGCTGCGCGACGCGATCGCGGCCGGGCGCATCGCTGGTCCGCGCATGCTCGTGAGCACGCTGCCCCTGTCCATCACCGGCGGTGGAATGGATGCCAACAACGTCGCGCCCGAGTACACGCTGTCGAACCCGTTTGCGCACATCGTGGACGGGCCCAGCGCGGTGCGCCTGGCGGTGCGCACCAACCGCAAGCGCGGCGCGGACTGGATCAAGCTTTATGCAACAGGCTCGATCGGCTCCTCCAACAGCGACCCGAACGCGGCGCAGTTTAGCGCCGAGGAGCTACGCGTCGCGGTGGAGGAGGCGCGCGCCCTCGGGATGAGCGTGGCGGCACACGCACACGGCACGCGGGGCATTCGCTACGCGGTGGAAGCCGGCGCCACTTCCATCGAGCACGGCAGCCTTCTCGACGACGCCACGATCAGGCTGATGAAGCAGCGCGGGACTTGGCTCGTCGCCGACCTGTACGGCGACGAGTGGTTTGAGACGGAGGGGCGCGACTCGGGCGCGCCGGCCGAGCAGCTCGCCAAGAACACCGCGCTCAGCCGCCGCTTCCGCGACAGCGCCCGGCGCGCGCACGCCGCGGGGGTGCGCATCGCCTTCGGCAGCGACTCGGGCGTTTACCCCTTCGGGCTTGCTGGGCGCCAATTCGCGTTGATGGAGGACATCGGAATGACACCCACGCAGGCGATCCGCTCCGCCACCGCGGATGCCGCCGAGTTGCTCGGGATGAACGATCAGATCGGCACTGTGGAGCCCGGCAAGCTCGCTGACCTCATCGCCGTTCACGGCGACCCGCTCCGCGACGTTCGTGTTCTGGAGGACGTAAAATTCGTGATGAAGGCAGGTGTCGTCTTCAAGCAGCCGTCCGGTACCCAATAACCTCTCACATCGACAACGTATGCGAAACGCTTTCCGCCGGTTCCCTGGTCTGGTGTTTTTCGTCGCCGCCGTGGCGGTGCTTCTCGGGTGCACCTCCGGTGATGTAGGCGCTCAGACTCCGAGTGCCGGGACTCGCGCCTCGGCACCCACTCCGTTCACGGTCGAGTACTACTACAAGGTCCGATGGGGCCACTTCGACGAGTTCCTGGAGCTTTACAAGAAGAACCACTATCCGATCCTCCAGCGGCTGCAGCAGATGGGCCGCATCGTGAGCATGTCCGTGGCCTACCCAATAAACCACGCGGGCGAGGCGAACCGGTGGGACATGCGCTTCACAATCGTGTGGAAGGATGCGGCCACGGCGCACGACGACTTCGATTCTTCCGCCATCGTCAACGAACTGTACCCGGACCAAGCCAAATTCAAGGCCGAAGAGCAGAGGCGGTTCGAGCTGCTGATCGAGCACATGGACGTTCCCGTCTTCATGGAGGACCCGGCGGAGTGGCGGAGACAATGATCATGGATCGCACCGCTGTTTCGCTCTGCTGTGCGCTGTTCGCCTCGGCGTGCGCCAGCTCCGGGCCGGCATTGCCGCCCCCCGCTGCGGACCTCGTGATCCAGGGAGCCACGGTGGTGGACGTGGAGAATGGACGCCTGCTGCCGGACCAGACGGTGGCGGTCCGGGGCAACCGCATCGTGAGCGTACAGTCGGCCCGCACGAGCCGCACTCCGGCGGGTGCGCGCGTGATCGACGGACGCGGCAAGTACCTGATCCCGGGGCTGTGGGATATGCACGTCCACCTGTTCAATCAGATCAGCCGCCGTCCACCCAATCCCTGGTATTTCCCGCTCTTCGTCGCGAACGGCGTCACCGGCGTCCGGGAAATGTGGGTCAAGGAGCCGGATGTCCCGGCACGCCAAGATTGGCGCGAGCGAATCGCCGCCGCGACGCTGCTCGGCCCCCGCATCGCGGCGGCGGGTGCACTTGTTGACGGGCCGGGCTCGATCTGGCCGACAACAGACCAGGTGACCACGCCAGAGGAGGCCCGGCGATTCGTTCGCGAGAGCCACCGTCTCGGTCTGGACTTCATCAAGACCTATTACAACGTTTCCCCGGAAGCGTACCACGCTATCGCGGAGGAGGCCCGTATCCTGGGGCTTCCCTTGGCCGGGCACATCCCGGTGCTGGTGCGCGCCGCCGATGCCGCCGCGGCAGGCCACCGGAGCAACGAGCACCTGACCCAGGTACGTGAGGCCTGCTCCACGCAGGAGCAGCAGATCCTGCTTGAGCGTCAGCGGCTCTCCTCCGGCTCCTACACGGTGGCGCAGGACGATTCCCTCTGGTCCCGCCACGAACTGCTCCGGACCGAGTCCTACGATCTCGGGACGTGCAAGGCCGTGGCCCGGCAACTCGCGGCGGCCCCCATGTGGCAGGTGCCGACACTCCTGAATGAACGCGGGTACTTCCTCGGCCCTCCGGATGGCGCAGAGCGTGATCCCCGCCTCGCCTACATACCCGCCGAGGAGCGGCGAGTCTGGAGCGAAGGGCTCAGGCAATACGGCGCCGAGCACGCCGGGAAAGCGCAGGGAGCGGCCGAAGCGCGGACGGCCCAGTGGGCAGCAACGCTGGCGCTGGTGCGAACGCTCGCCCATGAAGGAGTGCCATTCCTGGCGGGGACGGATCTGGGAGGAGGCTACATCTTTCCCGGTTTCGGTCTCCACGACGAACTGGTCCTCATGGTCGAGGCCGGGCTCTCGCCTCTCGACGCCATCCGCGCCGCCACCCTGGAGCCCGCCCGCTATCTCAGCGCGACCGACTCACTCGGAACCGTGGCGCCGGGCAAACTCGCGGACCTGGTGCTGCTGGATGCCAACCCGCTGGAGGACATCCGCAATACGCAGCGCATCCGCGCCGTTGTGCTGAACGGGCGGCTGCTGGACCGCGCCGCGCTGGATGCGCTCTTGGACAAGGCGCGGGCGGCAGCGAATCCGGGGCCGCGCCCGGACTGAGCATCGGCCCTCCTCACTCGCACCTCGAAACGAGACGCCTATGACGCCCCGCCCGTCCAGCACGGACGATCCACTATTCCTGAATGCCTCAGCTTCCCTGGCTGCTTTCGCGAGCGTTCGGCTGCTGGTGCCGGCGCTGTGGATCGCCGCCCTCCTGCTGGGCGCCGCTCCGCATCCCGCTGCCGCGCAGAAGTCACCCGGCCCGGCGCGGGTGCACCACGTCGCGGCAATGACCGCACCCGAGATCGCCTCGCTCGACCCGGCGCGGACGGTTGTGCTCCTGCCCGGCGGCGTAGTCGAGGAACACGGGCCCTACCTCCCCACCTTCACCGACGGCTACCTCAACGAGCGGCTGACCACCGAACTCGCGGCGACGATCGCTGCTCGGAAGCCCGGCTGGCACGTGCTCATCTTCCCGACGATCCCGCTCGGCACAGGCGGCGCCAACGAAATCGGCGGGCGGATGACGTTCCCCGGCTCCTACGGCGTGAGGTTTGAGACGCTACGGGCAGTCTACCTCGACCTCGCTACCAGCCTGGGCGACGGCGGCTTCCGAAACATCTTCGTTCTTCAGGACCACGGTTCGCCCCTCCACAACCGAGCCCTCGACGAGGCCGGCGCCTACTTCCGCGACGCGTTCGGGGGGCGCTTCGTCAATCTCACCGGCTTGGAGCCGGACACGCCGTCGGACGCACCGCCCGCGCCCCGCCTCACCGCCGCAGAGGCCGCCGAGAACGGTGCCGACATTCACGCGGGGATGTCCGAAACCAGCCGCCTGCTCTACGTCCGCCCGGAGCTGGTGCGCCCGGGCTACCGCGACGCCGCGCCACAATCGGCCGGAAGCATCGAAGCGCTGATGAATGTGGCGTCGCGCCCGGGATGGCCCGGTTACTTCGGCTCGCCCCGGCTCGCCAGCGCTGCGCGCGGCGAGGCGATCTGGACACGGCGGAGCACGACCCTGATCCACCTAGCCTTGTCGATTCTCGATGGCGCCGACGACCGCGACACACCCCGCTTCGCCGAACTCGCCGTAGCCGACCCGGGCGAGGCCCGCGTGCTCGACGGCTCCCTCCGCCGCGACGCCCACGTCGCCCGTCGGCAGGCCACCTGGCTGCGCACGACCGCCCCGGCAGCTGACACAGCGGGTGTGCACGAGGCGGCGCAGGCGTTTCTCGTCGCCTTCGACAGCCTGCGATGGGCACCCTTCGCGTCGGCATGGGCACCCGAGGCGACAGTTTTCCTTCCTGACATCGAGCAGCCCCACCTGCTCGTGGGGCGGGCCGACGTGCTCGCCTACTTCAGGGAACTCTTCGCGGAGGTGCTAGCCGCGTCGGACGCCGCGGGGCCGACGCTGGGCATCCTCGCGGCCGTTCGCGGCCTGCGCGTTCAGCCGCTCGCACCGGGTGCGGCCGTCGTCACGTTCGAGCTCGGCGACGGTCCCGAGGCCGGTCGGCGAAGCGTGGTTTGGCGGTGGAACGCCGCAGCCAGTTCCTGGCAGATCGCTCACCTTCACGCGTCGCGCCTCGCGCGGCCCTGATCGAGCCACTTCATGACGCGTCCCCTCGCCGTCCTCATCGCGCTGGCGCTCGCCGCGCCGACCCTGGCACAGGGCCCAGGGCGGCCGATCATCGACATGCACCTGCACGCGCACTCGCTGGAAGACTATGGCGGCGGAGGACTCGCGTGCATGAACAGCGGTGACATCGAGTTCCCCGGCGTAGATCCGAGAGAGGGCATCTCCTTCAAGAGCGGGTTGGTCACGTGCGCTGTTCTCGTACCGCCCGCCGCCAGCGACGACGCACTGATGCGAGAGTCGATCGCAATGCTCGAACGCTACAACATCGTGCTCGCCGTTACGACGGGGCGGCTGGACCGCGTAAGCGCATGGCGCGCCGCGGCGCCGGACCGGATCGTCCCGGCCACGTACTTCAACCCGCCGAGTACCCGCGGGCCCGAGGAGTTCCGCCGCCTCGTCACGCTGGACAGCGTCGCTGTCTTCGCGGAGATCAGCGCGCAGTACGAAGGAATCAGGCTCGACGACGAGCGCCTCGCCGCTTTCTTCGCGCTGGCCGAAGAGCTCGACGTTCCGGTCGGCGTGCACCTCGGGGAAGGACCGCCGGGCGGCCCGCACGTGCTGGGCGGCTCGCCTTATCGGGCGCGGCTGGGCAGCCCCTTCCAGCTCGAGGAGGTGCTGGTCCGGCATCCCCGGCTGCGCATCTACGTGATGCACTACGCGTCTCCGCTGGTCGATGAGATGATTGCGCTGCTCTACTCGCATCCACAGCTGTACGTGGACGTCGCGCAGAACAACTGGGGCTTCCCTCGAGCCCACTTCTACAGCCAGCTCCGCCGCCTGATCGACGCCGGGTTCGCGAAGCGCATCATGTGGGGATCCGATCAGCTGATCTGGCCCGAGGCGATTCCCGTCGCGATAGAAACGATCGAGCAAGCGCCGTTCCTGACCGAGCAGCAGAAGCGCGACATCTTCTACAACAACGCCGCGCGGTTCCTGCGGCTCACCCCGCCGGAGATCGCGAGGCACCATGGCCAGTGATTCCTCGATCAGCGGAGAACCTTGCGACGAGCATATCTTGCAATTCACCTGATGCTGACCGCCGCCTGCGCTGGCGGCGGCGCCACTCCACCGGTTGCGCCGGGCACTACCGCGGCGGCGAAGCAACGGCCCCCGATCATCGACATGCACATGCATGCGCGCACGGCTTCGTTCTATGGCCCGCCGCCGCTGCCGATGTGCGCGCCCGTCGAGCGGATGCCGCGGTGGGACCAGCGAAAGCCCATGTGGCAGGACGGATCGCCGCCGCCGTGCAGCGATCCGCTGCTGTCGCCGCTGACGGATGAGGATCTCTTCGAGCAGACCGTCGCTACCATGGAGCGCCACAACGTGATCGGCGTGCTGGGCGGCTCTCCGGAGCTGGTGCGCGAGTGGACGGCGCGAGCGCCAGGGCGCTTCATCCCCGCCCTCGATGTCCGCTTCGACCGGACGACGGGCGAGGCCATCGCGCCCGTGCCGCCCGGCGCGCCACGCCAGCCGCTCACCCTGGAGCGGATCCGGGAGCTGCACCGCGCGGGCGATCTCCGCGTGCTCGCAGAGGTGACCAACCAATACGCCGGAATCGCGCCCGACGACGCTCGGCTGGAGCCGCTCTGGGCGCTGGCCGAGGAGCTGGACCTCCCGGTGGGCATCCATATCGGAGGGGCGGAGCCGGGCACGCCGTACACCGGGTCGCCCGCCTTCCGTGCGCGGCTCCAGAGCGCGCTGACCCTCGAAGAGGTCCTGATCCGCCACCCGCGTCTGCGCGTGTACATCATGCACGCGGGATACCCGCTGCTCGAAGACCTGCAGGCGCTGCTCTTCACCTATCCGCAGGTCTACGTCGAGCCCAGCATGGCGATCAACGTGGAGACTCGGGCCGCGTTCTATCGCTTTCTGCGCGGCATCGTGGAGGCGGGGTATGGCGACCGCGTGATGTTCGGGTCGGACCAGATCATCTGGCCGGGGCTGATCGATGCTGCGGTGCGCTCCATCGAGGAGGCGCCCTTCCTCACGCCCGAACAGAAGCGCGACATCTTCTACAACAACGCCGCCCGGTTCCTTCGCATCACCCCGGAACAGGTCGCGAAACATCATGGCCAATGAAACGCTCCGCGCGGCCGCGGCTACGCTGCTGACGCTGCTTACAGCGTGCGGCACCCGTGCCGATCAAGCGCCCCCCGTAGCCGAGACAGGAACACCCGCGGTGGGCCCCGCCAGCGGCCACCTGTTCGTCTGGGCGGGCGACGCGGACAGGCGGCACACGGACTTTCTCGCCGTCGTGGACGTGGACCCGAACTCCGTTTCCTACGGCGAGATCGCCGCGACTGTGGGCGTCGCCGACAAAGGCACCTATCCGCACCACACCGAGCACGAGATGCCGGCGGACGGGGTGCTGTTCGCGAACGGGTTCGGTGCGAACCGGACGTATCGCTTCGACCTCACGAATCCGCTGGAGCCGAAGCTGCTCGGCTCCTTCGTCGCCGGCGAGCCTTACACGCACCCGCACAGCTACGCCCGCCTTCCCAACGGCAACGTGCTCGCCACCTTCCAGATGAAGGGCCACGACAACGGGGAGCCCGGCGCCTTGGTCGAGCTGAACCCGGAAGGAGGGGTCGCCCGCCTGGCAGGTGCCGCGGCCCCGGACATCGACAAGTTCGTTCGCCCCTACAGCCTCGTGGTGGTTCCGTCGCTGGACCGGGTGGTGACGAGTAGCGCCGACATACACGCCAAGGAGATCAGCCAGGTCGTGCAGGTGTGGCGCCTGTCAAGTCTCGAACTGCTCAAAACCGTGGTTCTGCCGCCGCCGCCACGCGGCGACGAAGGGTTCGATTCGGCTGAGCCGCGCCTGCTCGCGGACGGCCGTACGGTGCTCGTCGTCACCTTCAGCTGCGGGCTGTATCGCATGGTGGGGCTGGAAACGACGGATCCGGCGGCGGTGCTGGTTCACACCTTCGACAGCAAGGAATGTGCGCTGCCCGTGGTCGCGGGGCGGTTCTGGGTTCAAGCGCTTTCGGAGGCCGGCGCGCTAGTGAGCCTGGACGTTTCCGATCCGGCCACGCCCGTCGAAGTGAGCCGCCTGGGGCTCCACGCGGACGAGCCCCCCCACTGGATCGCGCTGGAGCCGGGCGGCGAACGCATCGTCATCAGCGGCGGGAGCGGTGCCCTGGAGAGCCGCCTCCTCACCGCGAGGATCGACCCCCGGAGCGGAGCGCTGGCCCTGGACGAGACCTTCCGGGAGGAGGGCGCGGAGCGGCCGGGAATCAGCCTCGACCGTGAGACGTGGCCCCACGGCGCAGCGGGCAGGGCGATCCCGCATGGAGCGGTGTTCAGTCGGCGGTAAGGGACCGCACTCTGTCCGTTCTCCCCGTCGGTTCACGCGTACACACGATGGAGCAAGGACGGCGATGATCGTCCGACACAGGCGTGTTTCAATGGCGAGGATGATGCAACGAGTTCTGAAATGGTCCGGGATCGGCCTGACCGGGTCTGGCGGCGCTCGTCCTCGCCGGTGCTGCGTACGTGTACGTTGCATCCGAGCGCATCCTTCACAGGAAATACGAGGCGCCACTCGTCGATATCACTGTTCCCACCGACCCGGCCGCCGCGGCGACCAGTTGGAAGGTGAGGCTTGGAATGACGATTTTGCGTATGGCGAAACCGTCGCGCCAAACCTTACGACCACGGCGCGCGATCTGTCGCCGGCCGAACTGGCCCGCGCAATTCGCCACGGCATCCGCGTGAACGGCGAGGGATTGCAGGAAATGCCTTCGCCCATGTTCCTACCATCTCTCCGACGCCGATCTGGGCAAGATTATCGCCTACATCCGCAGCTTGCGGGTTGTGGACGGGCGTCCGTACAAGTTCAGTCCGGGTCCCGTTGCCCGATGGCACATCGCAAAAGGGGAATTTTCACGATGATTCGTGAGTCCATGAGAACCGCACGTGCGGGTGTCGCCATCGTCGCGCTGCCACTTGGCCTTTTTGGCTGCGGGGACTCCGCTCCGCGAGCGGATGACGGCGCCGGAAGCGCGGGTCCCGAGGCTACGTTTGCCGCCGAGCAGGCGCACGACCCGGTGACCCGAGGCCGCTACCTGGCCGAGGGGCTGCTGCAGTGCTTCGTCTGCCACTCGGAGAGGGATTGGAATGCGCCCGGTGCCCCTCCGATCGAGGGGAGAAAGGGCGTCGGCCTCGTGTGGCGTGACGACGGTACGCACCGCCTGGTCGCGCCGAACCTGACGCCGGACCCGGAGACTGGCGTCGGCCGCTGGACGGATGAGCAGCTCGCCCGCGCGATCCGCCAGGGTATCGCGCATGACGGGCGGAGGCTGCACGGGGCGATGCCCACCCACCGGCACCTGACCGACGAGGACGTGGCGGCGGTGATCGCGTACCTGCGCTCGCTCCCCCCCGTCCACAACCCGCTCCCATACACCGCGCTCACGTCCCAGGAGCAGGCACGCCACGACGAGGCGCCGCGGCCCGAGTTGAAGCCGATCGCCCTGGCTGGCGTTGCTGATCCCGTCGAGCGGGGGCGTAGCCTCGTCGCCCATGCGAACTGCGCCGGCTGTCACACCTCCTGGCATTCGCCCCGGATGCCGGGGCTGCTCGGAGGCGGCAATCTCATTGAGCGGGGGGAGCGGAGCGCATTCAGCTCGAACCTGACGCCGCACCCTTCCGGCATGCCGTACGACGCGGCCGCCTTCGTCTACGTGATGCGGACCGGCAAGGGCGGCACGCTGAGCCCGCTGATGCCCTGGACGGTGTACCGCCACCTGAGCGATGCGGACCTGACCGCCATGCATGCCTTCCTCCGGACAGTGCACCCGGTGGCGCATCACGTCGGCAACTCCGGAAAAACGACCTATTGCGAGGTGTGCGGCCAGGAGCACCCGCTCGGCGAGCTCAACAAGCGGGTCAGGCCCGCGGGAGTCGCCATCGACCCTCGGCTCTACGATACCTATGTCGGCGCCTATCGCTCGGAGGAGTACGGCTTTACGATCACCGTCAGGCGCGAGGGTGAGCGGCTGTTCGCACAGGAGGAGGACCGCCCGCCCGCCGAGCTGATCCCGCTGTCCGAGAACCGATTCGTGACGGATGGCGGGATCGCTCCGCTGCGGTTCGAGCGGGATGCGCACGGACGGGTGACGCGGCTGGTCTCGGAGGAGGTCGAGGACATCGTCCTCCTCCGAGTGCACTGAGCGGCGAGCCATCGCGCGCTGCAAACGTCTGCTCGGCTCTTGACGAGACCGCGCTCTTCAACGGAGGACACTTTGAACCGTTTTACGCTGCTTCTCCTGACGGCCGTGCTCCCCGGAGGATGCGGCCCGGCGGATTCTGCGAGCAACGCCGGCACACCCGAGCAGGTCCCCGAGGCGGAGCGGTACGGCGGCACCGCCGTGATCCTGCACGCGCAGGACTTCCAGCCGATGAACCCGCTTACCGCCGACATACGGCCGAACCTGCAGATGCACCAGTTCGCGCTCTTCACCCCGGTGCTGCGTTACGACGCCGAGCTGAACCCTCTGCCCGGGCTGGCGGAGCGATGGGACACGGTGCGCGTGGCGCCGGACACGCTGCAGCTCACCTTCCACCTACGGCGCGATGTGACGTGGCACGACGGCACGCCGACGACGGCCGACGACGTGCTCTTCACCTTCGAGCGCACGGTCGATCCCCGGACGGCGACACCGCACGTCGACATGTACCGGCTCTACAGCCGGCACGCCGAGCGGATCGATTCCTTCACGGTGCGCTTCCGCGTGCGTGCATCGCCCGATTTCCTCATCCCGTGGATGACGCGGCCGCCCGCGCCGCGGCACCTGCTGGCCGACGCCGCGCCGGAGGAGATGTACCGGCACCCGTTCGGCCAACAGCCGGTCGGCAACGGCCCGTTCCGCTTCGTGCGGCGCACGCCGGGTCAGGAGTGGGTCTTCGAGGCGAACCCGGACTTCCCGGAAGCGCTCGGCGGCCGGCCATACCTGGACCGGCTGGTCTTCCGCATTCTTCCAGACGCTACCGCCCGGCTGACGGAGGTGCTCTCCGGAAGTGCCGATATCTCCGCAGTTCCGTTTGCCCGCGCCTCCGAGATCGGCACCACACCCTGGGTGCGGCTGCTCAGCTTTTCGGAAGGGGGATGGGATTACATCAGCTGGAACCAGCGCCTGCCGCTCTTTCGCGATGTGCGGGTGCGCCGCGCTCTCGCGATGGCATTGGATCGCCAGGTCATCGCCGAGGCGGTAACGCTCGGCCACGGAGAGGCGGGCCGCACTACAGTCACACCCGTCCACTGGGCCTACAACTCCGATCCGGAGCTGACGCTGCCACACGACCCCGAGCGCGCCCGGCAGCTGCTCGCGGAAGCCAGCTGGCGAGATCGCGATGGGAACGGCATCGTCGAGAACGATGCCGGCCAGCCGTTCCGCTTCACTCTCAAGTTCCCGGGCGGGGAGGCCTACCGGGAGTCCGCCGTGATCGCGCAGGCGCAGCTGCGAAAAGTTGGCGTGGAGATGGTGCTGCGGCAGGTCGAGCTGAACACACTGATCCAGCAGCTCACGGGCCGGGTCAGCCGGCACGGCGAGCGTGAGCGCGACTTCGAGGCCGTGATGCTCGGCTGGGTGGATGGGGCGTTCTCCAAGGACGACTCGTACATCCTTCACTCCCGCTCCCGGAATGAGCCCACCGCCGAGACGGGCTATTCGCACCCACGCATCGATCTGCTTCTCGACAGTCTTCGCGTCACGACCGACCGCGATGCTGCCCGCCCTCTCTGGCGCGAATACCAGCGCCTGCTTGCACAGGAGCAGCCGTACACCGTGCTCTACTATCCAAACTCGCTCTTCGCGGTGCGAGAACGTCTGCAAGGAGTGGAGATGGACGCTCGCGGGTTCCTCTTGAGCGTGGCACGCTGGTGGATCCCACCCGACCAGCGGCGGGCGGGGGAGAGGAGGAGCCAATGAGCGTACGAACCGGCTGGGCATGCGCGCTGGCGCTCCTCGTCGCCGGCTGCGGCAGCGACGGGTCCCGCTCGCCAGCGGAGCAGGTCTCCGAATCCGAGCGCTATGGCGGCACCGCTGTGGTCGCCGTCAGTGTAGAACAGGCCACCTTCAATCCGCTCTGGGGTTATCCGGAAGGAATGTGGATCCACCAGGGTCTGCTCTCGATGCCGCTGGTACGGTATGACGAGGAGAAGCAGCTCCAACCCTGGCTCGCCGAACGATGGGACACGGTGCGCGTGGCACCGGACACACTGCAGCTCACCCTGCACCTTCGCCGGGACGTCCGCTGGCACGATGGCGTCCCCACCACAGCGGAGGATGTGCGCTTCACCTACGAGACCATGCGCGATCCGCGTGTCGGCTTCGGCGGCGGGGATCACCTCGGCCGGTGGTGGGGGAACGTGGAGGTGGTGGACTCCTTCACGGTCCGCTTCCGCCTGCGTCCGCACGCGGAGTTCCTCGACTTCTGGACGTGGTACATCGTGATGCCGGCGCACCTGCTGCGCGACGTACCGGCGGCCGAGCTGCGCAACCACGCGTACGGCCAGCAGCCGGTCGGCAATGGCCCGTTCCGCTTCACGCGTCGCGTACCCGGCCAGGAGTGGGTGTTCGAGGCCAATCCGGATTTTCCCGCGGCACTCGGCGGCCGGCCGTACCTGGACCGGATCGTCTTCCGGATCATCCCGGACGCCACAGCGCAGCTCACGGAGCTGCTCACCGGAAACGTCGATCTCAGCTTCGTGCCTGCCGACCAGGTTGACCGGGTGCGCAGCACGCCGGGCATAGAGTTGATCGGGTTCACCACCTCCGCCTGGACGCAGATCGTATGGAATACGCGCCGGGCGCCGTTCGACGACGCTCGCGTCCGGCGCGCGCTCTCGCTCGCCATCGACCGCCAGGCGCTGGTGGACGGCGTGCTCTACGGCTACGCCGAGCCCGGGAGGTGGACGGTCACGCCCGCCCACTGGCAGCACGACCGGGACGATGCCGCAACCATGCCGCGCCACGATCCAGCGGAGGCGCGCCGGCTGCTCGCCGAAGCAGGATGGACCGACCGCGATGGCGACGGCGTTGTGGAGGACGCGCGGGGGCGGCCGCTCCGCTTCACGCTCACGTCCTACCGGGAGAGCCCGGCCTATGCGCAGATCATGCCGGTTTTCCAGGCACAGCTCCGCCGCATCGGCGTGGACATGCAGATCCGCCTGATGGAAGCCGGGGCTTCGTGGGCGCTGGCGCAGGGGCGGCTGGACGCGAACGGGCAGCGTGTCCGCGACTTCGATGCCTATCTCACCTACTGGGACGTAGGACTCAACGCGGACGACTCGTGGCTGCACTCCCGGTTCCGCAACAGCGAATTCGGTCTCGCCGGCTATGCCAATCAGCGCGCCGATTCGATGATGGATGCGCTGGCCGTCATGCTGGATCGCGAAAGCTCGCGCCCGCTCTGGCGCGAGTACCAGCGGATGATGATCCACGAGGCACCCGCGACCATCCTGTACTACGCCAAAACCGTGGCGGCCGCCTCACCGCGACTGCAGGGGGTGGAGATGGCGATCAGCGCGCCGTACACATCTGCGCCACGCTGGTGGATCCTTCCGACGCGGCGGCAGTGATGCGCTTCAGATTCCACGGCACATCGCTCCTGCTCGCGGGGCTTGCGGCCGCCCTCACGGCGGCATGCACCCACTCGCCATCCGCATCCGCGAAAGGCGCGGTGCCGGCAGTGCAGGACCGTTACGACGTGGTCATCCTCAACGGCCAGGTCATGGATCCGGAGTCGGGACTCGATGCGGTGCGCAACATCGGTATCCGCGGCGGCGTGGTTCGGGAGATCACCCCAGATCCGATCGACGGCCGGACCCGCATCGACGCACGCGGCCTGGTTGTGGCACCAGGATTCATCGACCTCCATCAGCACTCGCACAGCCCGGAGGCGCTGCGTGCGAAGGTACTCGACGGCGTTACCGCCGCGTTCGAGATGGAACTGGGCGTTCCGGACATCGATGAGTGGTACGCCAGGAGGGAGGGGAATGCGCCCATTCACTTCGGTACCACGATCGGACACCCCGCTGTGCGGATGAGGGTGCTCACGGGAAAGCCTGCGGAGATCCCGATTGGAGAGGGTGCGACGCGCCTCGCCACAGACGACGAGATCGCAGCAATTCGGGAGCGAGTGGAGCATGGCCTGCGGCGCGGCGCGCTCGGGGTGGGCCTCGGCATCGAGTACACGCCGGGTGCCACCCCGTGGGAGGTGCTGGAGATGTTCCGCGCCGCAGCCACTGCCCCCGGGGCGCCGGTTCACGTACACGTGCGCGGAACCGATCGTCCGCAGCACTGGATGGAGACGGCCGAACTGTTCCTGGGTGCCGTCGTATCCGGAGCGCCGCTGCACATCGTGCACGCCAACAGCAGCTTCGGCGGCGACGCCCCGAAGCTGTTCGAGATGATCGAGGCCGCCCGCGCGCGAGGGCTGGATGTGACCACCGAAACCTACCCCTACACCGCGAGCATGACGGCCATCGAGTCGGCGCCGTTCGCTGATTGGGAAAAGTGGCCAGACGATCGGTTCGGCCGTTTCATCTGGCCACCGACAGGCGAGCGGCTCACGCGCAAAAGCTTCGGCCGGTACCGGGCAAAGGGTGGGGTCGTCGTGATTGAAGGGATGACCGAAGAAAAGCTGCGCCCCACCCTCACGAGTCCGCTCACCATGATCGTCAGCGACGGGGTGCTGGAGGGGGGTGCGGCTCATCCCCGCTTGGCCGGCACGTATGCCCGGGTGCTCGGCCGGTACGTGCGGGAGCAACGCCTGCTGCCGCTCATGGACGCGCTGCGCAAGATGACGCTCATGCCCGCCCAGCGGCTGGAGGCGCGTGCGCCCGCCATGAAGAACAAGGGCAGAATCCGCGTGGGCGCCGATGCAGATATCACCATCTTTGATCCCGCCACCGTGATCGACCGCGCGACGTACGCCGAGCCGCTGCTCCCTTCGGCGGGCATGCGGTACGTGTTGGTTCAGGGCGTAGTGGTTGTAAACGATGGCAACCTGAACCACGGTGCCAACTCCGGAAGAGCGGTTCGGGGGCCGATTCGGTCTGATAGCGATAAAGTTGTTCCGGCAGGTACGAATTCCCGAGCCCGATGAGCCGTCGCACATTGGAAGCTCGCGGACCTGGTCCTGCTGGACACCAACCCGCTGGAGAACATCCGCCACACGCGACAGATCCCGGCCGTGGTGCTGAACAGTCGCCATCTGAACCGTACGGCGCTGGACAAACGGCTGGAGGATGCGGCACGGGCTTGGCACCCGTTGCCCCGCCAGGAAGATTTGCGATGCGCCTCCCTGCTCCGTTCCTTGTCATTGCGCTGCTGGCTGGATGTGGCTCCGAAGACAACTCCAATCCGCTTCCCGAACCGGCTCGAATGCAGGAAGCCGAGCGCTATGGCGGCATCGGAGTGGTCGCGGTCGGGAACGTCAATGGCTCGTTGAACCCGCTCACCGCACGATATATTGCGCGACACCTCACACGGGACCTGCTCTTCCTGCCCCTGGTGCGCTACGACCGCTACGGGAAT